>JAVCDH010000020.1 GCA_030765805.1 Candidatus Euphemobacter frigidus | reverse complement strand
CAGCTGAAAAACCGCCTGAATTCGGAAGCCTTTCCTCCCGAAAAACTTCAGCTGGTGAGAGAGATCATCGCGGAAGTCCGGATGCGTGGAGATCGGGCGTTAAGAATGTTCACTCTCAGGTTTGACGGGGTGGATATAAAATCTTTCTCTGTTACCACGACCGAGTTCCGTTCTGCGAAAAAACTCCTTACCCCGCAATTAGAAGAAGTTTTCCGGCGCGTGAAGAAGAACATCCGGGATTACTATTCCGTGACGATGGATAGAACCTGGCGGAAGGGGAGGGGGGATGGGATGACCTGGGGAGAGAAGGTTACCCCAATAGAACGAGTGGGGGCCTATATCCCGGGCGGAAAGGCCCCCCTGGTCTCTACCGTTTTCATGACCGTGGTCCCCGCTCTGCTGGCCGGTGTTCCCCGGATCGTCATGGTAACTCCCCCGCAAATTGACGGTTCAATCAATCGTTATATCCTGGCCGCCGCCAACTATCTGGGGATAAAAGAAATATACAAAATTGGGGGAGCTCAAGCAATTGCCGCATTAGCTTTCGGTACCCGCTCGATCCCCAAAGTCGACAAGATCGTGGGACCGGGGAATATCTATGTCAGCCTGGCCAAGAAAGAGGTCTTCGGCTATGTCGATATCGAAAGCGTGGCCGGACCGAGCGAGATAGCAATTCTGGCGGACGGAAGAGCGAATGCCCGATACATCACGGCCGATCTGTTGGCCCAGGCGGAACATGGAGAGGGAGGTTTCTCAATTCTTATTACTAATTCAAAGCGGCTGATCGAGGCGGTTGGAAAAGAGGCAAAATTGCTAATCAGAGAACTCGGGCGAAGAGATGACTGGAACCAGACTTTTAATAAAGGAACTTTCTTAGTCAGGGTAAAAAGCATAAAAACGGGCATCGAACTGGTGAACCGGATCGCCCCGGAGCATCTGGAGATAATGACCAAGGAACCGACCCAGATTCTCCCGCTGATAAAAAACGCCGGCGCGATCTTTCTGGGAAGATACAGTCCGGTCGCGGCGGGCGATTACATTGCCGGCCCCAGCCATGTTCTCCCGACCGGGGGGAGCGCACGGTTTTTTTCGCCTCTCTCCGTATCCGACTTCCAGAAAAAGAGCAGTGTAATCCGGTATAATCGCCGGGCGTTGAAGAACGACCTGCCCGCCCTGCAAACTCTGGCGGAACTGGAAGGCCTCGATGCTCATATTCTTTCAGCAAAGATACGATTGGGGAAAAACCTGTAATGAGCTGGTTTAGAGACAATATTGAAGAACTGGAGCCTTACGTGCCCGGCTTTCAGCCGAAGGAGAGCGGGTTTATCAAGCTCAACACCAATGAGAACCCCTATCCGCCTTCGCCACGGGTAATGCAGGTTATCCGGGAAATATCTCCCGATTCGCCGCGGCTCTATCCCGATCCTCGTTCCGACCGGCTCCGAGATAAGATAGCCTCAACCTATGGATTCCAGCGGGAGAATGTGATCGTTGGAAACGGCTCCGACGAACTTCTCGCCATCGCCCTCAGGTGCTTCGCGGGTGAAGGCGACAGAGTCGTCTTTCCCGCTCCCTCGTACAGTCTCTTTGAAGTCCTGACCCGGATACAGGGAGCGGAGGTGGTTGAGATCCCGCTCAACAATGACTTCAGTCTGCCGGAGGCGTTCTTCTCCGCCCGGGGAGTAATCAAGCTCCTGGCTTCCCCCAATTCTCCTACCGGTACGGTCTATCCAAAGGAGACAGTCCGCCGGCTCACGGAGGAGAGTGAGGGGATAGTAGTGGCGGATGAAGCTTATGTTGATTTTGCCGATGACAACTGCCTCTCTCTGGTAAAAGAGTATCCCAACCTGCTGGTAACCCGGACTTTCTCCAAATCCTTCGGACTGGCGGGACTGAGGATCGGATACGCCTTCGCTCAAGGAAATATTATAGCCGGAATGATGAAGGTCAAGGATTCCTACAACCTTAACGCGCTGAGCGCGGACGCGGCGATGGCGGCTCTTGAAGATATGTCGTACTTTCGGGAGAAGGTCGCCCTGATCAAATCAGAACGGGCTTCCTTGAAGAAGGAATTAGAAGCTCTGGAATTTTTCGTTCTACCTTCCGGAGCTAATTTCCTCTTCTGCCGGCCCCCGGAAGGAACGGCGGAAGTGATCTATCGAGCGTTGCTTGACCGGAAGATTCTGATCCGGTATTTTGACACCCCCCGGTTGAGAGACTATCTGAGGATCAGCATCGGGGCCAGGGAAGAGATGGTAACCTTAATCAACAGTTTGAAAGAAATTATAAAATAGGAACTTATCCCAATGAAGAAGCGAAAAGCCGAGATAAAGAGAAAGACAAAAGAGACCGATATCAAACTCAGTCTGGTCCTGGAAGGGGAGGGGAAGGGGATTATCTCAACCGGAATCCCCTTCTTTGACCATATGCTGGAACTATTCGCGAAGCATGGTCTATTTAATTTAACTCTGAAAGCGAAAGGAGACCTGGCGGTGGATTTTCATCATACCGTCGAAGACATTGGGATCTGCCTCGGCCAGGCTTTCGCGAAAGCTCTCGGGGATAAGCGGAGCATCCGCCGATACGGGGAGGCGACTATTCCGATGGATGAAGCACTGGTTTCAGTCGCGGTCGATATCAGCGGGCGGAGTTTCCTATCTTATAATGCTAAGATCCGCCGGATCAAGATCGGTGATTTTAACGTTGGATTGGTTAAGGAATTCTTCCGGGCCTTTGCTGACCAGGCAAGACTGACCCTGCATGTGAATCTTCTTTACGGGGAAGAATTACACCACATTATCGAAGCTATTTTCAAAGCCTTCGGGCGGGCAATGAGCAGGGCGGTCGAGATAAACTCCCGGGTAAAGGGGATCCCTTCGACAAAAGGCAAATTATAAAAAAGCAGTAGGAAAAATTTTATGCTTGTACTCCCCGCGATCGATATCAAGAATGGCAAGTGCGTCCGCCTTTTTCAAGGCCAGGCGGACCAGGAGACGGTTTACGGGAAAGACCCGGTGGCGATGGCCCTGAAGTGGGAAGGGGAGGGGGCGGAGTTTC
>JAVCDH010000071.1 GCA_030765805.1 Candidatus Euphemobacter frigidus | reverse complement strand
TCCATTCCGCCTGATGCCTCCGTCTTGCCCGGATCGGTGCGCTGGATGAAGGGAAGCCCCGCCGAATCGTCGTCCAGGTGTTCAAGTGTCTGTTTGAATGTCTCCGAAAGGACCAGTATCCCGTCCCTCGCGCCGCACGCGACCGCCGTGCGCCAGGCCACGGCCTTTTTCAGCCCGACCAGAATTTCTCTACCAGTGAGTGATGTTCCCATAGTTCGTTACCTCGTCTTTTTTTTTGCGCCAGCCTTCGGCGTCTTTTTGCGTTGCGGTATCAGGCCTGCTTTGCCAGGCTTATCTGCGACCAGGTAGTCCTCGACCACTTCGGTGAGTAGCCCTGCGTCTACATATTTTTCGGCCTCACCATCGGGCAGGTCGAAGGGCACCCCGGATCTGAGATACCCCAGCTTCGGGTGGTATGTTCCTTCTTTTTTGTGTGGATCTGTGTAGACTACTTTCATGGATTCGCCTCCAGTTTCTGGTATCGGTATGTAACGCGCTTCTTGACGAGGCTTAGGTCCTCGCCCGCCATCCACTCGCTCTCGCCCTCGTCCTGGGGGAGAGCAACCTCCATCCCGGAGATCCCCAGCTTGTTATCGTACAGCACTGCATGGATCCCATCCGCAATTTCCAGGACGCCATATATTCGGGGATCCGTTTGTCCCATTATCGAGACATCACCTTCTTTCAGGATCTGGTAGACAAAGACATTCACAAAAAGACCGGGCTCCCATGTCTGACTATCTTCCGTTACACGCAAGATGGAGCCGTCCTTGATCCCGATTGCCGGGAAACCGACTGTGACCGGGATCAGGTTTTCGTCCGCCGTGACAAATATGTTCGTGTCGGTGACATAGCTCAGATCGGTGCTTCCCTGCAGGGCGGTCCGTATGGCGGCCAGGAGTGCTTTCATACTTTTTCACCCCGCATTCTGGCGTCAAAACTGTTTTTGATATTTCGTGCAATTTTGTCATAACCGCCTTCGTGTTCTATTACTGCTGAAACAATATCCCGCCCGGGAACCAAACCGCCGGTTGTGCCTTTTCGGAGGTGAATGCCGGCGCGATGCAGGACTTCTCTATGTCTTGGTTTATACAACCATGTGTAGCCCTCAGCGCTTTTTTCGGCGAGTTTCGCCTGCCACGCGGTACCCGGCGTGGTGCCAAGAAATCCCACATCTGCGGTCAGGTTCTGCCGGTTGCTCGCGAAGATAAATCCGCGGAATAAGCCTCGCAGAGGAGAGCGCGGTTTCCTTTTACTCTTTGATGATGCCAAAACAGATACAGGTGTCAAACCGAGCCGTCCTGTCTTCAAAAGAAACGATCCCGCTGTTTTCAAGCGGAGTGCTTCATAGTGGATGGCCCGATGCGCCATTTTCTGCGTCTTCGCTGTTTCCGCTTTCATGGTCTTGTTGACGTCCGTCAGGACCTTGAATCCCGCTTTCAGCATTATGCCTGCCTCCATCCTGAGCGGGTCAGGCTCAGTCGTGCTTCGCCACCGCTGATGCCGAGGTTTGCCTTGAGGTACCAGGTCTCGTCATCAATTATAAATGTGTCACCTCGCTGCGGATCCGCCACATCGGCGGTCTTTACCAGGATGATCATCTCATCATCGGGCGGAGGGTCGGACATGATCGACGGGTCCTGCTCTTCCCGGACGATCGTCACGGTCGCCGCTTCTTCTCCGGATGCGGTGTATGATACCGATTCCGCGAATTCGTCCGTGTCGTAGAAGACATCATCCAGGTCGGTCAATATGTCGGATTTCAGTGTCATGATTTCTCCAGCTTCTCTTCACACGCTACGCATCTTACAGCGTCCGGTCGGGCCTGGATCCGCTTTAAGGGGATCAGCCTGTTGCAGCTCACGCAGCGCTTTCTTCCGTTAATATAGACCGGCACAGCATCCATTCCACGAGCGCGGGCGGTGGCGACGGCCTGCTCCCGGAGCATGAGTTCGTGCTGCTGTGCGAGGTCGATTATGTCCATTATTTTCCCTTTACCATTAAGCTCGTCTTTTCGGCGGATGACTTCGAGCTGCCGAAAAAGTATTGCAGCACCTGGCCGAATCCGGTGGCCAGTGCGCCGAACAACATGAACACGACATTGCTTGAGCCTGTAGGCAGCGATTGGAAACAGAGCAACCCCATCAGTCCGAAGAACCCTGCAACTACTGTCCAGGCCAGAACGTAGAGGTTTGTGTCTGCCTTCCCTGTCGCCTTCTCATGTTCAATCTGGCGGCTGCGGGCATCGGATACATCGGCGAGGCGGGCCTTTTCCTGTTCGAGGACGAGGCGTTCCAACTCCACTTTGCTGTTGGCTTCGATTTCTTTCAGCTTCAGGAGAGCGTCCGGGTTCGCCCGGATCTCTGCCTCGATCGCGTCCGGAGTCTCTTCCACGCCCAGGGCGCCGGCAATTAACTTTATAGCTGTTCCGGCTGCTCCACCGATCGGACCACCAACCAGCGTTCCCAAAAGGGGCGCTGCCTTTGATACTGTAGCTGCTATGCCTTTCCAGTCCATATTTCAGTCCTCCTTCAGTTCAAAGTGCGGGTAGTCGTTGAAATTCTGATCATCTAATTTAGTGTCGCTGTCCCAGTCTCCGCCCCAGCGAAGCTTGATTCCCAGGGCGAATGCCACACCCATGACAAAACCGCCGAAGTAAATGAAGCGTTTGATATTTTTCCAGTCGATGGGGTAGGGCGCTGTATCGACGGCCAGGGATGGTACCTGGTTGTGTTTGCCGTTCGGGAATTTCACACGCGAACGGCCAGAATCAAAGGCGGCGTCCTGCTCCTTCTGCCCGCGGTGCCCGCACAAGATCGTATTGTCAAACGCCTGGATCACCGCGCCGAATACTGTCCGCAACATGGGATGACAGGTGGCGAGTTTCGCTTTCGATTTTTCAGAATATGCGGGCATATCAACCTCCTTTATTCTTTGCGTTAATTAGACCCTTGAGTTCTCCGATCTCCCCGCAGAGCGTGGTGAGCGCGCTGGTGTTTTCTTTGAGTACCAGTTCCAGCCGGTCGAATCGCTTATAATTAGACAGGATGTTGGCTTCCATGCGCT
>JAVCDH010000018.1 GCA_030765805.1 Candidatus Euphemobacter frigidus | reverse complement strand
GGTTATAGTGTCCATATTGTTATCTAACGGGGTTCACATTGTTTCCAGTTGATCGAGCGCCTCAGCCACCAGATCGGTAGTAATCTTCCCCTGGGGGCATGTTTTCAGGCAATGAGCGGCAAATGACTGGGTGAGAGCCGGGATCCCCCTGGCCTGTTCGAAGATGATGGAGAGGGAGTCGTCGGAGAACCGTTCAACGGGCTGGGGGGAGAAGGAATGGGAGAGAAAGGGGCGCAGTTCTTCCCGCAAGAGCCCGGTGAGGCTGACCCGAGTTGTGATCCGGCGCCAGAGAGGGAATAGGTGGGGAGCCAGGAGGCGGTCTTTGAGATCGGGCAGCGCGCTCAAGAGTACGGAGAAGAGCGGAGGTCCTTCCAGATCGGCCTCGGAGAGGAGTCGGAGCTCGTGGAGGGTGTCGTCGCGCATAGATTGTGCTTCATCAATCCAGAATAGTAATCGAGTGGGGAGATTGCGCAGGGTCTGGACAAGGAGACGACTGGTTTCGGCGCGAGTCTGGCGCATGGGCAGGTGGAGAGCCTCGGCCAGAACGCGGGCCAGACCGGAGGGAGAAGGTTGACCATGGCATAGGTAGAGGATATGGAATCGGCGTCGATCAAGTTTGGCATTTAGCGCGCGCAGCAGCGTGGTTTTGCCGGTTCCCGATTCTCCCAGGAGCAGAGCGTAGGAGACCCCCTGAGTGAGAGCGGATTTGAGTGATGCAAACGCTTCTCTGAAGTCCTGGTATATAAATGGTGACTGGAGGGATTGACTGGCGGGTTTTCTTCTCATAATATCTCCTTTTTTGCCTTAAGTTGATCGGTTATTTTTTTCAGCGCGGATACGATCTGCGCCAGGGGGCGGCCCCTTCCCAGTCGCTTTAAAACCAGGGCAAGAGTGCTCCGGAAGGCTTTGGGGGCGAATGGTCCGGAGTGTTTAAGCCAATCAAGGATCAGGACTGCTTCATCTTCGGTGAGCGGAACCGGACGTCCCATAGCCTCGGAGAAGGCTTGATATATCTCGGGCAGACCAAAGCCTGGGTTGGCCTGGGGTAATTTCCGCCCCCGATATCTCTCCAGAAGGGGAGTGAGGGAACCGACCGGTTCCTCCTGATGATTCTCAGGAGGCTTGGGCTTGCTTGTTCCGGCTGTTTTAAAGGCGGGCTTAAGCTCTTCTATCCCGCCGTGTGGAAGCCGTATATAAGGCGTTTGGGGATATTCGGGATCAATAAATATTTTGATCTTACGCTTCTCGGCTCCGAGGACCAACCGCCTGGGGACCAGGAAGAGGCGTTCGTTTACCCGGATGGTTCCATCTTTCTTGTGGGGGGAGAGTAACTTTTCAACCAGGAAAGCCTCCCTGATCCTCTCCAGAGAGACCAACCTTTTTGAGAGGCACTCCCCGAAGGCTTCTTTCGGGGTCATCTTCAGTTCCCGGTGTACGTGCTCGTGATAGAGCTGGTCAATAAACGCGTCCAGCAATACCTGGAGATGAGCGAGATCCCGAACTGGCTGATGACGCAACTCGATGACGAACCATCGCTGGAGTGATCGATGATAGGCCTCTATTTTACCGTGGGCCGAAGGATTCCCGGGTTTAGTGTTGATCCGGTGTACCCCCAGGATGGCCAGACCTTTCCGGAAGATCCACGAGTCGTAAGCGGAACCCCGATCGGCATAGAACTTGATCGGGAGTCCATAGCGGGCGGCGGCTTGGCGGAAGACTTTCACCACCGCCCGGGTGGATTCGGATGGGACTATTAGAGCACGAAGCACAAAGCGGGTGCAATCATCGAGGATGGAGAGGATCCGAACTTTTACTTTTTTTCCACCAACAAACCGTATCGTAAAATCAGCTTTGGCGTCGGCGTGCCAGATGTCGTGGGGCCGGCGGGCCTGGAAACGGCGGCGCAGCTTCCGTTCTCCATGGGCTCGCATTCGCAGTTTGCGATATCGCGGGTCCTTCCTTAGAGCCCGATAGAGCGAAGATCGGCCCGGCAACTTTTTCAGACCAAAATGATCTTTGAGCCGGTGGGCCAGGATAAAGAGCGAGCGTTTTGGTTCTTCTTCCAATAATGCCAGAGCATACTGAGCCCATTGTTCGGGGGTAGCCGAGGAAGTTGCTTTCCGAGTACGGGATTTGGGAAAGAGCGCCTCGATCCTTAGTTCTTGTTGATAATTCTTCAGCCAGCGGTAGAGAGTGCTTACCGGTACCGGAGCTATCCGTCCCGAAGGCCAGACCACCGGTATGGTGGACATAGTCTCCATTAAACGGCGCCGTTCGGACGCGGCCAGGCCCGTATCGAGGAGCGGACTGATCTGTTCAAAACGAAACCAGGCCGTCCGGAGGGGATCTCGATCCATGATTCATCTCCTTTTTTGAGGTTTTTGAAATCAAAAAGGAGATTACCTCATCCGGGGTAGCTTTGGCGTGTTGTAACCACGTGCAGTTATAACCGGTGGGAAACCACCACCCCGCCACATTGAAATGTTCGATGATTTTCCCCTGCCAGGCGGTCAGTGGATGGAGTTCATTCGGGAAAAGAAAGCCGGCAACATCAAACACCCGGGCGCAGGCTTGAAGTTGATCATGACGCCTGGAGCTATGATACTTCCAGGAGGGGATTTCATGGGATTGGCTCCACCGCTCCAGAGCTCCAGGATTGATCCTCTTCGCACTCTCGGAGACAAGAGCGGATGAGGGTAACCATAGTTCCGAAAAAGATACCTTTTGGGATCCAGGTTGGAACCGGTCCAGAACTTTTTCTCCCAGACCTTCTGTCCAGCGATGCACAGTGGAAGAATGGGGATGAACTCCACTTATGCTTTTAACATATTTCAAGAGCCCCGGATCATCCGGATCCGGTTGTGCATAACCCCCACAAATATCCTCGATTGCCGGCAGGGAAAAGTGCTTGTAGGGAAGAATCTCTTCAGGTAAAACGCGGAAACGCCCTTTACACCCATGGCAGATCACCAGAGGGATTTTGATCTTTTCGAAAATAAGTATGCCATCTTTTCCGTACCAGATAATACCCCGGAGTACCCAGGAGCTGGTGAAAAAGAGTCTCCCCACCACCTGGCACTTCGGACAAATAATATCTATACTCAGCAATTCTCCCTTGACGGCGAGCAGGCAAAGTTTAGTATATGATACTGGGAACGGAA
>JAVCDH010000027.1 GCA_030765805.1 Candidatus Euphemobacter frigidus | reverse complement strand
ATCTCGGTAGCCACGCTCCCTACCGCGATCGTGGCTTCACAACCATCGGTCTCAAACCCGACCTCTTGAACACCGCCATCTTCGATTCTCAGGTAGACCTTCATCGTGTCCCCACAGACCCCCCGAACAATCCCGAACCCGTTGGGCTCCGGGATCACGCCCATATTCACCGGGTTCTGGAATAGTTCGATCACACGGGGAGAATAGACCTTGCGGTGTTGCTCTAATAGAGCTCTCTCTAATTCGTATTCAATCTTTTTGAGTTTTTTTCTATCGCTCATTATACTCTTTTTAATCCTCGTGATCACACTCGTCTTTCTCTATACCATAGCCTCTTCCCGCCCCCGGGCGGCAGAGTGACTCCCCTCCTTTCAACGTCCCCGCGGCTAATTTTTCGATGGTCTCGTCAACCGATCCAGTGACACCCGCAACCGCCGTTATCCCCATCTCCTCAAACAAGCTCTGGGCTCTCATCCCCATCCCTCCGGCGACAATCGCTTCTATCCCCATCTCATGAAAATACGTAGGAAGGAAACCCGGATGGTGACCGGGATTGATGATGGTAGTTCTCTCCCTGATCTTACAGTCCACAATCTCCACGACGGTAAATTCAGGGCAACGCCCGAAGTGAGCCGATACCTGTCCGTTATCGGTTGAGATAACAACTTTCATATAAACTCCTTATAGAACTTAGCTACGCAACTTATTTGAACCGCAGAGACGCAGAGAACGCAAAGTAGAATTAGAAATTAGTTTATTACTCTAATTACTGGTCTTTCTCGTTATTAATATGAAAACATGTTTAATAGACACTCTTTTATATTTCTCTGCGCTCTTTGCGTCTTTGCGGTTATATTTAATCAAGATTTATTAAACTTGAGTACTCCCGGCGCTGATCCCGGCAATAATATTGTTCAAAGCATGAGCCACCTCTGAATCCGGATATTCGTCCAGAAATGGCTTTCCCGTATCACTACATATGACAAACCGCGGATCAAGGGGGATTCGTCCCAGAAAAGGCACACCCAGATCCCGGGCGGCGGCTTCGCCGCCTCCTCTTCCGAACAACTTAATCTCCTTGCCACAATGAGGACAGTGAAAATCACTCATATTCTCAATAATACCAAGGGCCGGGACTTTGATCTTACGGGTAAAATCAACACACTTGCGGCCGTCGAGAAGGGCTACTTTCTGCGGGGTGGTCACAATAACCGCTCCTTTAAGATCGGGTATTAACTGGGCCACGCTCAAAGGTTCATCACCGGTTCCGGGAGGAAGGTCCACCACCAGGTAGTCAAGTTCTCCCCATTGAAAATCGCTCAAAAACTGTTTGATCATATGCATCTTCAGCGGTCCCCGCCAGATAACGGCCTGTCCCGGATCCTCGATAAGAAAAGCCATGCTGACCACTCTGAGACGGGGCCGGACTAGGATCGGCTTGATTCCTCCCGCCCGGGCGGCGTCGAACCGTCTCCCCTCACTGCCCAGCATCAAGGCCACATTAGGACCATGAATATCCGCGTCGAGCAGGCCGACGGTGAGACCGTTTCGGGCCAAGCCCGCGGCCAGATTGACGGCCACGGTGGTCTTTCCAACTCCGCCCTTGCCGCTGATAATCATGAGCGTATTCTTGATCCGAGAGAGGTTCTCCCGAAGCCGGAGACGCTGTTCATACTGTTCCTGGTTCTCCCCTTGTTTCCGGTGCAGCTCAAAATCTTTTTTATCCATTTTATTCATAAAGTGACTCCCTTGCTTGAGCGTAGACCCCCTCCAGGCACCGCGCCGTTTCGACTCCGGCTATCTCCACGGCTGGTCTTTGAGCGATGGCAGCTTCCGAAAAGATATTATCGAAGGGTATCTTCCCTGCAATCGGGATGGCATTGTTGAGACAGAAACGCTCGACATCCCTGGTCAGACTCCGGTCAAGATCATACCGATTGATAATCACCAATGTCTTGATTTGGAAGAAACCCAGCAGCCGATGGATTCGCTCCAGGTCGGCAAGAGCGCCCAGCCCCGGTTCGGTTACCAGCAGCGCCAGGTCACAACCGGTCAGGCTGGCAATGACCTGGCAACCCAGACCGGGTGAGCCGTCCAGGAGCAGAAGTGAATCAGGTTTCGCCACCGCCACCTGCTCTCCTTTCATCCGCAGGGCTGTGATCAAGCCACCGAAACCGGGCTGGCCGGGCCGGAGCCGAGCGTGGAAAAACTGTCCGTACGGGGTCTCTCTCTCATAGATGGTGGCCGCCTCCCGATCCACCATCCGAACCGCATTCGAACCGCAGACCAGTTCACATACCGCGCACCCCACGCATCTCAATGGATCGACTTCCAGGCCGGTAATAGCGCCGAACGGGCAGGAGCGCTCACAGCGCACCGGATCGGTCACCTTCGATCGGTCGATAACCGCCAATTTCGGGCCTGAGAAAGCTTCTTGAGAGATCTCGGTGCCACCCAGAAGGAGATGGAGATTGGGCGCGTCCACATCGCAGTCCACTATTACCGGGGGAATGGACGCGTGCGTCTTCTCCAGAGCGGCCAGACAGCCCGTGATACTGGTCTTACCGGTCCCACCCTTACCACTGATTATCACCAGTTGCTTCATTTTATTAACCGTTCGATATCTCCCCACAGTACTCTCAACCGTTCTTCCCAGGACTGATCTATCTGCTGAAGGGTTCTCCCCCGTGCCGCGCCCCGGGCAATCTCCAGGTCCCAGGGAACCTCCGCCAGGATCGGCAGACCCGCTTCAGCCGACCAACGTCCAATCTCCTGATAAAGTCCACCGGACCGATTGATAACCACACCGGCTGGGATACCCAGAAGATCGATAAGTTGCTTATTTCCTTTGAGATCCTCAAGACCGAAGGGGGTGGGTTCGGTTACCATAAGACAGAACTCACTTCCTCGCACCGCTTCCAGGGTGGGGCGACCGTTTCCGGGAGGACAGTCAATTATTACATTCCGGGATCGGTTCAACCGAGTTTTAACTGACTTTATTACCTCGACGGTCCGCTGTTCCCCCACCTTTAATTCCCCGACCACAAGATCAATACCGCCGGCACTCACACCCATCTTAACTCTCCCCACCTGATGAGCCATCGGTTTCAGAACCCGATCGGAACATAATATAAAACACCCCCCGCAGGAAGTGCAGAGTTGGGGGAAGACAAGCATCTCTTCATTAACAACGACCAGGGCTTGATACCGGCAGAACTCCGCCCCTTCCTGACAAACCTCCCCTTTCCATTTCCGGTATTGAGGAACTTCAATCTCCACCTGATCACTCTTCCGGGGGGTAAACTGCAGGAAGATATGCGCGTTCGGCTCCTCAACATCACAGTCCAGGAATTGAACCGATGTGATAGAGCGGGCCAGACTGGTTGAGATCAGTGTCTTTCCCACACCGCCTTTTCCACCGGCGACCGCTACTATCACCAGGTGCCTCCCACCCCATAATGAGCACCGACGGTAGCTGATGCGGTCTCCTTCAGTTCCCCGGCCTTGAATGCTTCCACTGCCTGCTGGACCGTCCCCGTCGCGCCAGTGAAGACTTTCATTCCCGCCGCCGAGAGAACCCGGGACGCGTTGGGACCGACATTGCCGGTTATGATCGCTCCTGCGCTCAGCGATGAAGCAAACTGGGCCGCCTGAATACCGGCGCCTCCCATCGCGACCCTTGACGCATTAGAATGGGCCGTGATATCCATCGAGTCCGTCTCAACAACGATGAAATAACCGCACCGGCCGAAGCGGGGATCAACACCTGACGACAACTCGGGGCCAGTTGATGTAACTACTATCTTCATATATATTCCTCCTTTACAAAATTTATTTATTAGTCAAAGCTATAAAACTATCATTTCTACGTAGTAAAAATAATATACCACAATAGATCAGTTTTAAAAGACACAAATAAAC
>JAVCDH010000006.1 GCA_030765805.1 Candidatus Euphemobacter frigidus | reverse complement strand
TGGCAGGTTGAGGCAGTATTGCGCAAGGGAGAAACGCCCCCTGCATTCGTACGCCGAATGCGGGTAATCAATCTTCTATCAGCTACAACGCTGATGAAGATGGAGGATGCCCTGCTTTTGCCGTTCGACGTGATGGATTTACACCATATTCTCGACAATCTGATCTCACAGGACGCAATCCTCGATCAGATGGACTCTGAAGAGTTATCGTATGCCTGCACGACCGGAAATATACGCCCTTTATGGGATATCGCGCCAGAATTCCCGCTTCTGCAGAGGGGTTTTACGAGCGGATGGATAAACAGGTTTATCCTGGAGCCGTTTGACCCGTTGTGTGTCATGCTAGCCATGAGAGCAAAGGCGATGCTGGACCTGGTGGACGAGGAAGGTCACAGCTACAACCTGATTCGAAAGCTGGGATTCGGGTTTATCGACTTCGGGGAGATTCCCGGAGAGGAGCCGGGCGATCCGGGCGACTACTACCCGCCCGAAATCGATAACCCGATCGATTATCCGGATATTCCAACGCCGCCCGGACCGGAACCGGGAGAGCCGGGATATGTGGAACCCATTCCCGGAGATCCGGGATATGTTCCGCCCGGACCAGGCGACCCCGGATATGTGCCGGGACCCGGAGAGCCGGGTTATGTAGCACCTGGGACAACGCCGGGCACATATATAGGAGGAGGCCCCGGAGGCGGCGCGCCCTGGGGCGGAGGTATCGGGGCTGGAGATCTGGGGGGCAAGGTAACACCGGGCGGAGAAGTAACGCCGGAGGCAGGCGATCCATGCCAGAGCGTGGACGATCCACTGGAAACCGTGTCATTTTCATACACAACCCAGCAAATGGCCGTGTCCGAAACGCAGGACTTTGCCGTTACCGGCATGCACCCGCGATGGAGCTACGAAAACTATATATGGAAAGTAAGCGGCGGGGGCGGAACCCTTGACGTTTTGGGATCCGACCCGCTAAGGCGCATCTACGGCCCGGAGGAATCGGAGTATGACGAGGACGCGACAATCGCGGGATTTGCGGTCCAATATACCGCCCCGGATGTAAACCCCTATTGCGACCTGAACCCGACCATTGAACTGTGGTGTGGCGGCAACCTGATGGCAAGCCTGAAGATCGCCATTACTACGGCTAGGGTTGGCACTGCTTATCGGCTTGTTACAAAATATCTCTGTACTTCTTCATGGGGAGCAGCTCGTGAGTCGAGAGATAGTTATAACTGTCTTGGTGCTAAAATTGGCAGTAACAGCGGAGCATGTGGTGGGCCTGGAGCATCATGGACAAATTGTGCAAATTACGTACTGCCCGAAGTTTGTTGTTGTGTTGGTGATATTTATGATGTGAGAACTGAAGAAATGAAAGCTGATGGTTGTTGTCCAGTTGCATTATTATAGGTTATTAAAATGACAGAAGACGAAAAGAGAAATATAATAATTGCATCCGCGAGGGAAGAATTTAGTGGTATAACGAAAAATATCAGTGAAGCATTCCGCTGGTATATAGAGGCCCATCCGGAAGAATGCGCGGGGATCCCCGCGACGATCACACCACGGGAAGCCGACCGGCCAAAGACCATCCTCGACGAATACGAGCGGCCGAAATGCCGTAAATGCGGGGCGGAAATGTTTTGGAAGTCCGGCTGCAGCGCATGCAAAGGCCCGGTAAAGAAAAATCAATGGATATGCAAAAGGTGCGGCTTCCGGAGGATCACAAAGGACACGCTGACGGAGGCGATCTCAAAACTGGAACGGAAGGAGGCAGCGGAAAATGCTTGAAGCCTGGGGAGGGATCGCAATTATTGCGGGGTCCGTAGTCGTCATTATCGGAATGTTTGTGAGGGTCGAGCACCGGTTGACCAAAGTCGAAGTGCTGGTAACCGTCATAGCTGGGAAGCTGGGAATATGCCTACCGAACTCGGAAAAAGATACGAAATAACGTGGCGCGGAAAACCGCCGCACATGCTCGAGCCGGACCATCCTGTCTGGTACCGGTTCCTCGACCGTTACGGGCAATACTTCCAGGCGCTTTACTACGATTGCCTTTTAGGCGGTCCGTTTTTGTCTCCGGAGCAAGAAAGGGATCCCTTTCAAAAGATGTGGAGATACAACACATCAAAACGCGCGGACGCGATCGCGGAGCTTGCTGGCGAAGTATGGATTATCGAGGTTGCCGACTACCCAGGCCTCCGCGCGGTCGGTCAGCTCAACGTCTACCAAACGCTCTGGATCGAGGACCCGAAAATCCAGAAACCCGAGCGCCTGGTGCTCGTAAGCGAGCGCATCGATAATGACCTCGGGGCCGCATGCGCCCGATTCGGGATCCAAATCTACCTGGTGTAAAGACTAATGGCACAATGGACGGCACCCTTTCACGCGCCGAAATTTACCGATGAAGAATTCGAGGCGCAGAAAAAAGCATACACAGATAAGCACGGCTACACCGTGACGATCCCGACATTCAGCGACATCATACACCTGCGAGCGTTTGAGCCTCTGACGGCCGAGGAAACGGCCGCATGGTCCGCGAAAGAATACGACAAGATTCCACCGGGCAGACGCGCGGACATCCGGAAAGAAAAGGCCCGGAAAAAAGCAAAATACCTCGCCATGCTGGCGGACCCGTCCCCGAAAATCGCACGGAACGCCGCCGCAATTTTAACCGCGCTCGATGACGTGCAAGACGCAATCTCAACCCTGGCATGTATCGGCATGGTGGCTGCCGCAGTAATCGGCGGACCGATAGCCGCGGCGGTCCTGGGCCCGCTCGGTTTGATCCTGGGAGCCTCAACGCTACTGAACCTACTCAACCCTTTTTCCAGGCTCCGCAAGCTGGGCGGAGGAGTTGGAACAGGACGCGCGGGTAAAGGACGCGTAGAGAAGCAGACTAACCACAACCCTTTCAGCAAGAAAGCAAAGGTTAAACTGGCCGCGAGGATTAAAAAGTTCCGCCCCTCGACCGGAAACGCACTTGAGGCCCTGCAGGTAACAGACAATATCTTCGGTGTCGGGGTTTCAATCGGGCCGATTATGGGCTTTGTCCAAGGCGCGATCTCCGGGGTAATCCGCTCCGCCCTGGGCGAAAAAGTTACCCTGGCAGTCGGATCCCCGGAACCGTCCAAGGTAAACGACGCGGCGGCAAAAGCCCTGCGCGCGACAGCCCTCTTGCACGGCTACGCATGGCACAGCGACGCCACAGACGAAACCATGATGATATACGCGGCCAGCCTCGCAATGCAGGCGCTTTATCCCACCCTCGAGGAATACAACCCCTTCGACGAAATCGAGGACCTGGGCGACTACCTGGTGGAATGTCCACAGCCGACAGACGTTCTCACGCGGGAAATCCTGGAAGAGGAGGGAATTGACCCCGACGACGCCTGTGTATGGCCTCAGAACGGCCAAAGGTGGATAAGCATAGCAGAGCTTCAAGAAGCCACAGCAGAGCAAGCAGCGGCCAACCTGCGACACTACGCGGAGAAAAACAACCACACCCTAGAGGCCTACAACGCATTGACGGCCGCCGACGACTTCACGCTAAACTTTTTGGCAGCCGTCGAAGGACCCGACCAGATACGCGTGGACTACCTCCGCACCGAGAGGATCGTGATAACAATCCTCGACAACGGGTGGGTTTACCCGGACGACATAACCGAGATCCAAATACAGAAATTCGAAGAATGGTGCTACGTGCACGAGTACATGGACACACAGCCGACCGCAAAAGAAATACAACACTATGCAGATGTCTTCTGCGGCTTCACCTGGCAAAGATCACCCGAAGAGCTCAGGTAAAAACACTGATCAGTGAGGTCGGGCCAGTCGGGGCCCCCGCAAAATGCGCCGGGAGCCCCCGAGAAACCACGAAAAACAAAAAAAGACACGGGAAAACAGCGAAAAGCGGTGAAACGAGCGGAAAAGGCCCGCCCGTTTGCCTCAAAAGATAACCGCTTAACCCACACACAAGCAC
>JAVCDH010000065.1 GCA_030765805.1 Candidatus Euphemobacter frigidus | reverse complement strand
CAGGCAGCCTATGATGCCGGGAGTATTTCAAGATCGAGCTGGAAGATGGGCTTTTTATATTTAACTGCCACAAGATTGGTTTTCGTTCAAGGTCAAAATAGGCTGTTTGAAATTCCCCTGGATTGCCTGGGAAGTCTCCAGGCGGTTGATAGAAATTGGGTACCTGGAAAATCAGTTCAGCAAATTCAACTGATCGAGGAATCGGATGGACAAAAGAGCCTTATTTTTCTTTCGGCAAAAGACCCGCAAGAGTGGATAAAAAGCATAGAGATGGTCAAAGCCCCTTAATCAATCAAAACGGACATGAGAGAGATTAATAGAATTGAATTAGAAAAGCCGCTGAGGGATATTTTGTTTGCCGGACCGGAAAGGGTTTTCGAGACGAGAACCGGTAAAATTGAAGAGGTCAACCCTGGCGCTGAGGCTCCGGGTTTCTTATCAAACGACCAATTACGACTGGTGATCTTCGGAGGAAAGGGAGGAACCGGGAAGACGACGTCATCCTGCGCCACCGCCATCTATCTGGCGAAAAAACACCCGGAAAAGAGATTTCTGGTCGCGTCCAGCGACCCGGCGCATTCGCTCGCCGACAGCCTTGATTGCCCGGTGAATAGTTTGGTCACGCCGGTACAGGGAATGGATAACCTGTTTGCCATCGAGATGGATCCCGAAATTCTGCTCGAGAAATTCAGGAAGGAATCAGGTTCTTCCATAGACAATTTTTCCCAGATGTCTTTCTCTACCGATCAAATAAACATCAGGGACTTTCTGACCTTTAAACTCCCCGGGATGCAGGAGATGATGATTCTCCTGGAGATAGTGAAACTGCTCAAGTTCGGTATATTCCGGCCTTATGAGTACGATCTGGTGGTCTGGGATACCGCCCCCACCGGGCACACACTCAAGCTGCTGGAATTGCCCGAGAAAGTTCTAAAATGGATCGAGCTTTTTGAGATCTCATTTCTCAGGTATAAACGGATTTCAGCCGGGGTGGCCACATTAGGCTTTACAATCCCCGGCCGGAGACCGCCCCGGGGGAATGTCCGCGAGTTTCTGGACAAGCTGGAAGGAGATCTGAAAAAGATAAGGACGATTCTCGGGGACATTGAAAAATGCGAGTTTGTCCCGGTCACGATTCCGGAGGAATTAAGCGTCTCCGAAACCGGGCGTCTCCTGGGCGCCCTGCGGGAAGAAGGCATTTCCGTGCGCAATGTGATTGTGAATCGCCTCCAGAAAGGAGGGCAATGTCCCTTTTGCTCATCCCGGAAAAAAGGACAGGAGAGTTATGTTAGAGAGATTGAAGAGAAATTTTCAAACTATAATCTCATCAACGTCCCTGTCTTCACGCACGAGATACGGGGAAGAAGCAAATTGTTAAAATTCGGCGAATTCCTGGCGGGAAACGGCTATCAATACAGCCTCTATGACTTTAATCGGGTAATGATTAAAGACGAAGCCGGTTATATACCGGGAATGTTCTCGGAGTTATTAAGCAGAGATTTGCAATTTATCATCTTCGGAGGCAAGGGCGGTGTCGGGAAGACGACGGTCTCGGCGGCCACCGCGCTGTCTTTTGCCCGGCACAATCCCAACCGGAAAATATTAATCTTTTCCACCGACCCCGCCCACTCCCTGGCCGATAGTTTTAATATGCCGATCGGAGATAAGGTTACTCGCATCAAGACAGAGTATTCCCATGATGGTTCGCCGGATAATCTCTACGCGCTGGAGATAAACGCGGCGGAATTATACGAAGATTTCAGGAAGGAATACAAAGCCAACATCGAGGATGCCTTCAAGAAATGGCAGGACAGCTACCTGGCCGGGGGCAGGAAGTGGAAACTGGACTATGACGAGAAGGTTATGGTCGAATTTGTCGATTCTTATCCCCCGGGCCTGGAAGAAGTTCTGGCGCTGGAAAAGATCATGGGCTTCATTAAAAAAGGGGATTACGACACGTATATTTTTGATACCGCCCCTACCGGCCATTTGATCGAACTTCTCAAATTCCCGGAATCGGTCAGAATGTGGCTGAGGGTCACTTACCGGGCTATCTTGAGATACCACCGGGAAGTTCCCGTGGATAATATAGAAGTGCTGGCTAAAAAGATACTGGCGTCGCAGGAGATTGTGGGAAAACTGCGCTCCCTTCTTACCGATACCGGGAAGAGTGAATTCATAGCCGTGACCATTGCCGAGGCGATGGGAATCCTTGAAACAGAGGATCTGCTCGACGCGATGAGAGAGCTCGATATACCGTGCCGAAATGTTGTCATAAATATGCTGATTCCCCCGACGGACTGCGATTTCTGCGGATTGAAACGAGATGAGCAGATTGGCTATCTGCGGCAGATAAAGGAAAAACCTGAATATTCAGGGTATGACATAGTGAAGGTACCTTTATATCCTCACGAAGTAAGAGGAATTAACGATTTAACTATATTATCCGAGTTTCTCTATGAGACCCGTTAAATGTATTCTGATAGACCCGCCCGATGAAACTTCCTCCTCTGATTACAACGGAGGAACGGGGCCGAGCACCGAGATGCACGAGGTCTATCCCTCCCTGGGACTCCTGTACATAGCGGGGGTCCTGCGGAAGAACGGCATCGACGTCAGCGTTATTGAAGCGAGAACAACCGGGTTAACCTATGATGAAGTTATTTCCCGGGTCGAAGAGGAGAAACCGGATTTTGCCGGTATAACCGTCATTACCTCCAAAGTTGCCGGCGCCCTGCGTCTCTCGGCCGGGATAAAAGAGGCAGATCAAAACATAAAGGTAATCCTGGGAGGCCCTCATATACATTTTGAACACAGGACGGTTATCGAAGACCCCTCAGTTGATTTCTGCGTACGAGGGGAGGGAAATATCCGGGGTGTAACTTTCAAAAGAGGGAAAGATGTAGTGGTCAACCCCGACAGACCGTTTATTCACGATCTTGATGACATCCCCTTCCCCACCCGGGATTTGCTTCATGATCCCGTCTACCGGGGAGCCTGGACCGAAGATCAGGCATTCCTCCCCATGATCGCAACCAGGGGATGCCCGTACCACTGTCAATTCTGCGCTTCCCCGGCAATATGGGGCCATCTCCAGAGAAGAAGGTCGGTCCGGAATGTTCTGGAAGAGATCGGCTATTTGAATAAAAAATTTAACGTCAGGTGCATCAGATTCCTTGATGACCTCCTGGTGGCGAATAAGCGATGGGCGATCGATCTGTGCCGGGGTATGATTGAAGAGGGCCTGGACGATATCGTCTGGGCCTGTGACTGCCGGGTTGGTCTGATGTCGGAAGAGTTGCTGGCGGAACTGAAAAGGGCAAACTGCCAGATTATCTTTTACGGTATCGAGTTCGGGAACCAGAGGATCCTCGATCTCTCGCAAAAAGGCTTTACTTTAGATCAGGTCCGGAAAACCATAGAGATGACTTCAAAGGCCGGGGTTTCAGCTTACGGCTATTTCATGATGGGATATCCCACCGAAACCGAGGAAACAATCGAGGACACGATAAATTTCGCCCTGGAACTGGCCCGGGATTATGGGATGGATAGCGCCGGTTTTTCAATCGTGACTCCATTCCCGGGGACCGGCCTCTATGAATATTGTAAAAGAAATGAAATGTTAAAGTCATCGGACTGGAGCCGGTATTCATATCAGCAGGGCCGGAGTATCATTAAATTAAAGAACATTCGGGATGAGGAACTGGAAGCGCTTTACGAAAGGGCCCTTTATCAGTTTCAATTCCGGGAAAAGATACATCAATTCGTGTAGATAAAATAAATAAAGATTCAGATTATGGCTATTTACAGCACGGATAAAGTCGGCTGGAGTAGAACTCTCCGAGCTGCCTACAGATACGCCGCTAACAATGACTACGCGAGCGCGATCAAGTTCTACAATGAGGCTTTAAAAGAGGGGAGAAATAAAGGCCTTATCTATAATAACCTGGCCGACGCGTACCTGCAGGCCGGTCAGCTTGATCGGGCGACAGCATGCGCGGGTGAGGCAAGCGGCAGAAGGGGAGACTCGGTTCCTCACGTTACGCTCGGTCAAATTTACCAGGCTAAAGGGGAACATAAAAAAGCGGTCGATTG
>JAVCDH010000112.1 GCA_030765805.1 Candidatus Euphemobacter frigidus | reverse complement strand
AAAGGGATTTACCCTATGAGAAATGTAAATAGTCGGGTGGATATCATTTAATTATCCTAAAACTGATAATGTCTCCACCTATTGGCTGGACATAACTCAATTGCAACACAGTCTGATTGCGAGGAGCCCGATGAATATCGGGCGACGCGGCAATCTCAGAATATTGATCTACCGCGAGTTATGATTAGTCGATTTAGATTGCTCATCGTCACGGCACTGTTCCTCCTGATTGCGCCAGACATACATGCGGAGACCAGAATCAAGGTCAGCGGAGTATTCGCCCCCCGGATCAGCCTGGCGGTGGCTCGCTTCGAAGACAAGGGGGCAACCAGGCTTCAGATGGCTAAGGAGATGACCGATCTTATCGAGGACGATCTGCTCCTCTCCGGTTTCTTCAACCCGATTGACAACCGTCAATTTATCGAGGACGCGGAGTCCATCGACCGACGAACCGGCAAGATCAATATCAAAGAATGGTCCGCCATCGGCGCCGGGGTCGTCGTCAAGGGGAATTATCTCTTCTCCGGCGAGACCATCACCATCGAATGCCGGGCAATCAATGTCTCCCGGGGAGAACAGATCTATCTGAGGAAATACCGGGACTCCGCTGCCCACTGGCGGAAGATCATACATACCATGGCCGATGAGATCGTCTTCGAGGTGTCCGGAGAGAAGGGCCTGGCCCGGACCAAGATTGCCTTTACCTCGACCCGGGATGGCGAGAAGAAGATATATACCATGGACGCTGGGGGCCACAACTGGCGGCGAATCAACTCCGGCCCGGGGTTGGCCCTCTACCCGGACTGGACTCCGGATGGTCATAGCCTGGCTTATACCAGCTACAGCTACGGCTTCCCCTGGGTCTTCCTCGACAACCTGACCGCCGGTAAAAGGAGAGTTCTCTCCGCCCAGCCGGGACTCAATGCCTTCCCCGCCATCTCTCCGGACGGGCGATGGGTCACTCTGACGCTTTCCAGGGATGGGAACAATGAAATCTACAAGATGCGGCTCGACGGGTCGGACCTTACTCGCCTCACCCATGGCAGAGCCAATGACTGTTCGCCCGACTGGTCACCGGACGGACGGAGAATCGCCTTCACCTCAGATCGCCGGGGCACTCCCCAGATATATATCATGAACGCGGACGGAGGGAATGTGCGGAGGCTGACTATGAAAGAAAACTACAATACCTCTCCCGACTGGTCGCCCCGGGGGGACCTGATCGCCTACACCTCCCGGATCAAGGGAAGCTTCGAGATCTGTACCATCGACATCCGGACCGGGGAAGTAATCCGCCTGACCAACAACTGGAATAACGATGAAGATCCCTCCTGGGCTCCCGACGGCCGCCACCTGATCTATAGCTCGCGACAGGGGGGTCGGACCAATCTCTTTGTTCTGGATATCGCCAACCCCCGGCCGATTCAGATCACCACCGGAAAAGACTGCTTCAGCCCGGCCTGGGGCCCGTATGGTTCCCGGTAGTTATACGCTGCCATAAAAATTATCTTGCAGTAGTAAAAAACAATAGTATATAAATTATTATCTTCATTCGATATTTTCGTAGTTGCCCCGCCAAGGGCGGGGCTAAATTCTAAAGGAGCCTTGATTTATGAAGATGAGACATTATATGGTTATCTTAAGCTTCTTCGCGGTTGTGATCATCCTTTCGGGATGCTCATCTACCCCCAAAACACTCCCACCGGAGGCATCTTCGGAAGACCAGATGGCCGCGCTGGAGGGAATGGACCTCCCCCTCGCGGAGCTCCCGGCTGACATGGCCTTCGAGGAACCGAAGCCGGAAGACGCGGTCATCCTCCAGGATATTCACTTCGACTACGATCAATCCAAGATCAAAGACACCGACAAGCCCATCCTGGAAAAGATCAATACCTGGGTATTAAATCATCCGGGGGCCACATTGATGATCGAGGGGCACTGTGATGAACGCGGCACACTGGAGTATAATCTGGCCCTGGGAGAGCGCCGGGGTCTCAGCATTCGCACCTATCTGACCGGCCTGGGGACGAATCCCGATCGGCTCCATACCATCAGTTACGGAGAGGAGCAGCCGCTCTGCGCCGAGAGCGTCGAAGATTGCTGGACGAAAAATCGTCGGGGACACTTCCTGGTCGATTATGGTGAATCCTTCAACGAGTAGAACACGATATAAAAAGGAGTTAATAGGATGAAGAAAAGTACGTGCGGGATTTTTGTCGTCCTTGTTTTATGCGTCATCTTCGCGGCCGGTTGTTCCACGACCCCCAAGCCCACCGCGACCCCGGAGGATCGGATGGCCGCGCTGGAAGGCCTGGACATCGAACTGGAGCCTTTGCTGGAAGGGGTCGCCTTCACCGAGCCATCCCCGGAAGACACGCTCATACTCCAGGATATTCACTTTGACTTTGATAAGTCAGAGATCAAAGATCCGGATAAAGCCACTCTGGGTGAGGTCTCCGTCTGGATGCTCGAACATCCGGAAGCCATGCTCCAGATCGAAGGGCATTGTGATGAACGGGGCACTAAAGAATACAACCTCGCCCTGGGCGAACGGCGAGCCCTGAGCGTCCGCAGCTTTCTGACCGGTCTCAATATCAACCCCGTTCGTCTCCATACCATCAGCTACGGGGAGGAACAGCCGCTCTGCGCGGAGGCAACCGAAGATTGCTGGGCCCGAAACCGCCGCGCTCATTTTCTGGTGGCTTATGGGAGCGAGGAGACCTCAATTCCGGCGGAAGAGCCGCCGCCCGCACCCGAAGAAGCCGTGATCGAGATCGAAGAGACCGTCGTGGTCGAGGAACCGGTCCCCGAACCGGAGCCGGAAGAAGAGGCCCCGCCGGCGCGGCGGACCAGGGTGATCAACCGGTATCACCAATAATCTACCGTAGCTCTCTGCCACTTTGTCATGAAACTAAAAAGAATAATCCTCTTCTCTCTCGCCCTCATCATACCGCTGGCCGGTTGCCGAACTTCCCGGCAGCAGCAGGAGTCACAGCGGCAGCAGTGGGAAGACACGCTCAGCCGGCGGGTGGTGGATATTGAGAACCGGGTCTTCGAACTGGAGAACAGCCTGGCCGTCCTGAAGCGCCAGCTGGATACACTCGATCGCCAATTGACCGGGATTGAGAACACCGCGGCCACGGGCGTCGGGCAACAGAAGACCGAGATGGATGCCCTCCGGAAGGAGATGGATGCCGCCCGGCGGGCCACGGAGAAGAAGATCGAGATCATCCTGGAAGAGGTGGCGAAAGAGAACGAGCGTCTGCTGAGATCGCTCAAGTCAACCCGGGGCAGTGCGGCCTACGCCCAAGGATACGAGCATGTCGTCAAAACCGGAGAGACCATCTCCACTATCGCGCGCCAGTACAAGGTGACAGTCGACGCCATCGTCGATGCCAATCAGCTCTCCAACCCCAACGCCATCCGGGTAGGCCAGACCCTCTTCATCCCCCAGTAAGACCCCGGTGGCCTTTTGTTATCCGGGGGCTCTCCTTTCACCCATAATCTATCGGTAAACTTCACGTCTATGTCCAATCTTCACTACCCAGATAGTGAGTTCCTTATCCTGGACCGAATAAATAATCCGATATTTCCCTTGCCTGATCCGATAACGTTCTTGCCCGGATAACTTCTCACAGCCTCTCGGACGAGGATTCTGCGTGAGCAAAGTTATCCGCTTAATGATCCGCTTTAGATCTTGCTTGGAAACTGAAAGAAGATCCTTCTTTACCGAGCGACGAATATATATTTTATATTCTGCCATCGCTCTTGAGTTCTTTTAAAAAAGTCTCGAAGGCAATAAGCGGCTCGCCGGCTCGTTCCTCAAACACCATCAAATCTTCTGCGTCTTCAGCTAAAGCTTGTTGTACGGCTTTATTAATCATCTTTGACATTGATTGAGAAGTTTCGGCTGATTTGATCCGTAGTGCCTTATGCAATACCGGATCTAAATAAACCGTTGCTCTTTTCGTTAATAGACTCATCGGGGTCTCTCCTCTTTACCTTTTTTTATATAACCCTACAATAACATTGTAACATTATAGCGTCATGGAGTCAAGAGGGACTTTAAATATATTCGGGAACACACTGGTACATGGTTTACCCCCTGGGTCCCCCCCTGCCGCCCTGGAGGGAGGCCGTAGGCCGACCGGAAGGGCGGCAGGGGGGAGCTTAAC
>JAVCDH010000076.1 GCA_030765805.1 Candidatus Euphemobacter frigidus | reverse complement strand
CTGTCATGATCTGAGTCCATCCATCGTACATCGTCTGTGAGGTATTCATGTTATCTCTGGAGAAGTCACTCCACGCCACCTTCATAGTGTCGAGGACACCCCCATGCTTACGAGCCTCCTCTTTCCACAGCTTGTTCTTCTCATTAGCAAGCCAGGTGTCGAGCAGGTTTACTCCGTCGGCATAGGAGGCGTTTTCCTTGCCGAGGGATACCAAGTGTTTTTTATATTCGCTATACTGCTTATCCAGGAGCTTGTCTTTGTACTGGTATTCGCTCAGGGCGTTCTTGTTCACGTCGTCCACCAGGCGCTCGTAGATCCGGGTGGATTCTTTGGCATAGTCCTTGTCGGCTTTGATTTTATCTTGTGACCCTTTGTCGGCCAGATCCTTAATTTCCGCAGCAACCCATTCTTCCACCTGCACATGATCAGATCCAGCTCGCTCGTAAGCCTTCCCCTGATCACGGATTTTTCTCACGGCATAGTCGTAATCGCCCAAGGTGAGTTTTTGATATTTGTCCGAGAAGCCCGCGGCCAGTTTTTCGCGTGCCTTCACTGCCTTCGCGTCTATCTTGACCTGCTCCACGCCAGTCTTTTTCGCGGCAGCGGTGATACCTTTGTTTTGTTTGACAACATCCTTGACAATTGATTTAGATGCCTTCGCCTGGGCCTTAGCGTTCTCTTTCAGTTCTTTTGACCAGCCTTCGATTGTAGATATGGTTTTATCGTAGCCCTCGTTTGTCTCTTTAATGTCTGCCAGGACGTCTTTTGTGACATCGCCAGAGGATGCCCGGAATTGTCCGAGGCCCCTTTCGATGCTGTCAAAAGGATTTACATCGAGCGCGCCGATCTTCACCAGGCCGGCGAAGATCAGATCGAGCGGCGTCAGCACAAACCGGAGTGCGCCGAAAAGTTCATCGAGAGCCACAGCGATCGCCTGTATGGCTACGGTGCCAACCAGCTTGATACCCAGCCAGGCGTTGCTGAAAAACCGCATGACCTTTATGCTGAAAACTATCGCGTCGCCGATTTTGCCGATGTATTTCGGGATGTTCTGGGCGATGACGTCCTTGTTTGCTTTCAGCCAGCCATTGATTTCTTTCAGGGCAGCCTGATAATAGGGAATGATCGCGCCGCCGAGCAGGGCGGAGATGTCTTCCAACAGGGCTTTTGTCTGTTTTTCCTGATTTGCGGCGCTGTCCTGGGTGCGTGCCATGTCACCGATCGCCGCGGTGGATCCCTCGACCATGAGGGCATAGGCCGCCTCGGCCTTCATCCCGGCGGTCAGCGCGTCTTTCGTGCCGGCCAGCCCCATATTGAGAGCTCTCTGCTGGACGGTTGTGGCATTGATTACTACGCCATACTTTTTCATGGATTCATACTCGCCGGTGAGGGCGGACTGTATGTTCTCCATGACCTGAGCTGTCGGCATGTTATTGAACGATCCAAGATCCGCGGCCAGCTTGACGACCTCGTTCGACATTTTGCCCGCCTGGTCTGAGGTCATACCCATCGGAACGAGGAGATCCTGCACGGACGAGAGATACTGTTTCGCTTCACGATTAGACATGGCATAGGCATCCACCAGGGTTGCCGCCCAGGCCTCGGCTTTTGCTTCCTGCCCCGCGAAGACCACATCGAACTTACCTTGCACCTCCTGGAGATCCGAGGCGGCCGCGATAGCCTTTTTCGCGCCCGCGACAATAACTACGGCCATTGCCGCCATAGCGACTCCGGCGGCGGCGGAGTAGGCCTTCCAGTGATTCTTCATGTTATTGATCGCGCCGCCCCAGGCCTTTTCCATGCGGCCTGCCTGCGACGCGCCGGCGCCGGCGTTTTTCTTTATCTTGGCAAAAGCCTTGTCCGCGTTGCCGGCAAATCCCTTGATCTTGGCAGATCCTTTATCATCGACTTCCAGGGTTATGTGGACTTTGCTTGCCATTTATTTCCCCTTGTGTTGCCGTCTTTTGTTTTCCCACTCTTCGATTTCATGATCACGGATCAGGCCGTGTACCGTGATCAGTCTTTCCAGCATTGCTTCGGCTTCGGCCTGGGTGCATCGCATGTTCCGGATCTCAAAGACCAGGCCCAGCGCCTGAAAGTCTTTTACAAAGGCCGTGTTGATTGTCTGGTAAAGCTCCAGGAGCTCTTCATTCTCCGGGGATAGAACCGGAAGTTTGCAGTTGTCGCAGTCCGGTTCGATCCCGTCCTTCTCTTCGTTCTCCTCGCATTGCCTGCAATTCACTTTCGGGTAATCGAGCCGAAAGCGAATGTATGCTTTTAGCTCGGCGAGGAGTCGGCGTTTTTTTCCTGTACCGTGACGCGCTCTGTGTCACATGCCTCAATGATTTTCTGCTTAACGGTCCCCGGCAGTTTCTGCTTGTTATCGTATGTGCATTCGATATCCTGACCGGATGTCGGAGACTTTATAGTTCCCCAACCGATAATCAAATAATCGAGTAGGTCCTCGTTGACTGCGTCCTCATCTACATCGATATACGGCCGTCCCTGGCGATCCTTTTTGGTCGTCGTGTATTTCTTCTGAATTTCTTTGTACTTTGCGGAAGCGAGCCGCCGAAGCTGGAAGACCGAATCCCCGATCGGAAAATCAAAGCTCTCTTGTTCTTCTACAATTTCAACGTAATTATTACCCATGGTTCTTTTTCCTCCGTTGCTTTTGTTTACGAGCTTATCAGCTTATGAGCTCGTGTTGTTTATGCCAGTGGATCTGTGGGCAGCGTGTTCTGGGCATCGACCTGAAACGGCGCCGTGATCCCGGTCATGCCGGTGGGTGCTGTGTCATTTCCCAAAACCTTGAACGAAAGGCTGACGGGTATCGCCCCCGGTCCTGAAATGGCCGCGTCGGGATCGATCGCCTTCAGGTTCGGAAACGACAGCTTGAACTCGTAGTAGTAAGCGCCTTCGATCACCCCTCCCTTGAAGTAAATCTCCATCTTTTTGCGCGTGAACGCCTCCCAGTCGGTGAAGAAAGCATCGTTCGCATCGTTGTAGCGTGGAAAATTGAGGGTCAGCTCGAGCTCCGGAAAGCCGGAGCCAATCGGCTCGTCAACATCCCCATGCCCGGCGAGGAGATCAGCATCCACCGGACGGTTGAACGACATGCTGAACCCGGCCGGATAGATATTGTCAGCGCTGTCAAGAGCGTCGTCGTCCTCATCATTGATTCGGAAATAGGCGTCCTTATTAAAGATGATCCTGTTGCCCTTGTCCGGATAGGTAATGTTCGCCATGGTGGCCGCCGTATTCGTGGCGGATGCCAACTCCAGAAGGTTCGCGATACCTTCCACGCTCAACTTGAGCGGGGCGTTCATCTCTCCAGTCAGACTAAACTGGTTGAACTTGACAGACGGATATTCAAAAACCTTATCTGATTTTTTCAGCATCGCCAGGGTGGCAAACAGCCCGGTGGGGTCGGTGGACATGACATAGCTGTTCGCATAGGCCGCCGTTTCTGCCTGCTGGGAGGGAGTGCCGGCGGTTCCCATAATCAGCGCCAGGAGAAGATCGAGCCCCTCATAGCGCATATACATTTCCATCCCGCCTGATGCCCCAATTTTGCCCTGATCGGTACGCTGGATAAAGGCCAGCGCCGCCGAATCGTCGTCCAGGTGTTCAAGTGTCTGTTTGAACGTCTCCGAAAGTATCAGCAGTCCGTTCTTCGCGCCGCACTCGACTGCCGTGCGCCAGGTCCCGGCCTTTTTCAGCCCGACCAGTATTTCTCTTCCTGTAAATGAATTCCCCATCTTTTGTTACCTCCTTTTCTGCTGGTTTTCTGTCGGTATGGTTATTCTTCTACTGCCAGTGGATCTGTGGTCAGTGTGTTTTGCACGTCGATCTGAAACGGCTCCGTGATCCCCGTCATGCCCGTAGGCGCGGAGTCGGTTCCCAAAACCTTGAACGAAAGGCTGACGGGTATCGCCCCCGGTCCTGAAATGGCCGCGTCGGGATCGATGACTTTCAGGTTCGGAAACGACAGCTTAAACTCGTAGTAATAGACGTCCTCCATGCAGGTCCATTCCACCGTCTCGTCCGATACGGTCTCTCCGACCGTTGTGGGCCAGGTCGGCTCTGTGTCAGCATGGGATGTCCCGGCATCGGTGCATACATACCAAAGTCCATTTGCGACGGTCGGCTTCACGCAATCATCTGCTGAAAAAGCAGTGTTCGCGCCCCAGTCGTCAGGGGCATCTGGAGCAGCGAAGACGGTGCCACGAAACAGGATCTCCAGTTTCTTGCGCGTGAACGCCTCCCAGTTGGTGAAGAAAGCAGCGTTCGCATCGTTGTAGCGT
>JAVCDH010000062.1 GCA_030765805.1 Candidatus Euphemobacter frigidus | reverse complement strand
ACCGGGATGTGGCGACAGTTAATAAAGGAGACCGGCTACGATTACTGGGAAGAGTACATTCTGGGTAAGACGGAAGAAAAAGCTCTCCCGCGCCCCTGGACGAAGTTAACCAATGAGGAGATTGATCGCTTGACTCGATGGGCTTATGTCTCTTACCACTCCCGCCCCGGATTTCTCTTCCGGATGGTCCGACAGGTTCATTCTTTCGACGAGTTCAAGCGAAAGTTTTTGGCCTTCATGGATATGGTCTTCAAACAGGAAGATATCTCCCGGGTGGACAAAAGATTCCTGGCTTACGACGAGAACGCGCCGGGATTCACCTCCCGGTATCAGCGGTCCCCCCGCTTACCCCATTGAAATATTTCTGGGCTGATTTTATGAAGCGAAATCTGTTATGGATCATCAGTCTCGGGATTTCCGGGATATTTCTGGTTCTGATCTTCAACCAGATCGAATCCGGAAAGGTATTGGCCTATGCCGCGAACGCGCGCCCCTTCCCTCTGGTGCTGGCGCTGGCGGTCTCTTTCCTTGCCAACTGCTGGTTGGCCACAGTTAAGTGGCGGTATATTGTGTTAAGGTTAGGTCTGCCACTCTCCTTCCGGGAAGCCTTTCTGGTCAAGATGGGGAGCGCTCCTTTGAAGAGCCTCCTCCCTTTTCGATCCGGGGAAGTCTCCCGGGTTATTTTCCTCAAGCGTTGCCGCAACTTTTCGGCGGCACGGGGAACGGCCTCAATTCTAATCGAGCTCTTTCTGAATATTCTCATCTTCTTGATCTTCATAATGGCAGGTGGAATCATATTCCGGATCTCGCTGGATGGGATAATTTACATCATCGCCGGAGGCCTGGGAACGGGGTTCTTAATTATTATCTTCGCGGCCCGGACCTCCCCGCGGCGGTGGGTACGACTTCTTCTTTCCAAGATCCCCTATCCCCGGCTGCGGGGAGGGCTGGAGACGTTCTTTACGCTTCACCGGTTCTTCTCCTTCCGGCAGATATTGATTCTGCTGCTCTACTCCCTGATAATTCAGAGTGGAAAGCTCCTCACCTTCTATCTTATCGCCCGTTCTTTCGAACTCGCTCTTCCTCCCGCAGTTTACTTCGTCATCCTTCCCTTCTCGGTCTTGATATCCACCATCCCGGTCACTTTTCTGGGAATCGGATTGAGAGAAGGGAGTTTGATTGAGCTGATTCCCGACTACTGTTCGGTAACGGGCGCCGCCGTTCTGGGGCCGGCTTTTATCTTTACCGTGGTGGAATATATCTTTCCGGCTCTGCTGGGCCTCTTCTGGACGGGAAAGTTCACGCGGAAATTACTGAAAGGTTAAAACCAATAGCGGCGATAGCCGGCGGCCTCCGCGGCGGAAGCAGTATCAAAAAATACCCGGTCTTCCGGGGGAACCTGGCGGCCATACTTGCTCCTCGGAAGATAGTAAATGAGAGTCTCCCGGTTGGCGATAATCTTGCCTCTCCGCTCCTTCGGTATATTATATTCGGGATAAACAGCTTTCCCGGGGAACTCCACCTGGTGGGTGATGCCGTTGCTGAGATAAAGGACCGTGCCGTCCTGATCGGTCCGGTAGATCTTGATCCCCCGTGACTTTAAACGGCGGAGGATCTCGGGTTTCGGGTGGCCATAGTAGTTATCCTTGCCCACGCAGATGACGGCTTCCCGGGGAGATACCCGGGCCAGGAAACCGGGGTTGGTCGAAGTTCTGCTCCCGTGATGGCCGACTTTTAATATCGTGCTCTTGAGATTATAGCCGCGGCTCATAGCTTCATGTTCCGCCTCTTCTTCGGCATCGCCGGTAAAGAGAAAACTCTCCCTCCCGTACGATACCTTCGCGATGATTGAGCAGTTATTCGGCGAGTCAAGCAGGCGGGAGGAGGGGTGGACGATCAGCATCTTCACATCCCCGAAGGAATATACATCACCAACCCGGGCCAGCTTGAATTTAATGCTTTTCAGGCTCTTAACCGTCTCCAGGTATCGTTGATAATGCTCGGTGGTGTCTTCTTTCCCCGAGACAAGAAGTGTAACGACCGGGAAGATCTTTAATATTTTAATCAGGCCGCCGTAGTGATCTCCATGGGGATGAGAGACGATCAACAGGTCGATCTTCTTCACTCCGGCCTGACGGAGATACTCAACCAGGAAGGGGTAGCACCAGATCTTCCCCCCGTCGATCAGGATGGTCTTACCATTGGGACATTGAATAAGCTCGCAGTCTCCCTGCCCGACGTCAATAAAGTGAACCCGAAGGAGACGCTCCCCGGCTTTTTGCTCGGCTCGGGCCCTTTCCGCCTCTTCTATCCGTTGGCGGCAAATCTTGAGCCGGTCTTCCAGCGCGTCCGCGGACCAGCCGGGATGCCGCTTGTGGATGGAGTTGAATAGATCAGCCGCTTGACGATAATACGAAGCCGCCGCTTCAAAGTTCCGGCGGTAGTAGGCCTGTTCTCCCTGTTTAAAGAGGAGATACCCGGAGCGGTTGAGCTCGTCGGGTGAGGCTGGATTGGTCTCCGGGGAGGCAGGGTCCTGACTGACAATCAGAAGAAAGATCGCGATGAAAACGATGAACAAACAATATTTAAACTCACGTTGAAACAAGTATTTTTCCCTCATCTGGTTACAGGCATATCTCCGGATGTTCCGAAATAAACCCGGCTTACTCCATGAAGCGCCCAGAGGCCGGAAGAAGAACGAAATATTGCCGGACCATCCTCCCCCGTTCCAGCATAGTCCGCCGGGAGGGGTAAGTCACTACTCGCTCCGAAGTAAGCCCGGGTGATCCCCCGGACGGCCCAGAGGCCGGCGGCGAAGCGGAAGATCCCTGGATTCTCGGTCCCATCACCGTTAAAGTCCCCGAATATCGGCTGGTCGAACAAACCTCCGAAATAGAAGCGGCTTACACCTCTCATTGCCCAGAGTCCCGAACCACCCCGGAAGATGGCTATCTCCGCGCTTCCATCACCTCCGTAATCGGCCGGGACCGGGAGATCGGAACCGCCCCCGAAGTAAGCCCGGGTAATCCCTCGGAGCGCCCAGAGGCCGGAAGCGGGTCGGAAGACGGCTATATCGCAGCAGCCGTCCCCGTCAAAATCCGCGGGGACCGTTTCGTCATTACTCCCTCCGAAGTAACTCCGGGTCACCCCCCGGATAGCCCAGAGGCCGGCGACCGGCCGGAAGATCCCGATATCGGTGGTGCCGTTCCCGTCGTAGTCGCGGGGCGCCGGCTGGTCCTGCGAACCGCCGAAGTAGACCCGGGTCACCAGTCGCACGGCCCAGAGCCCCGAGGAAGACCGGTAGATCGCCACGTCCGAGGTCCCGTCACCATTGAAGTCGCCCCGGGCTTTCCCGGAGGGCGGTGTAACGGGTGTTAAAGTCGGAGTCATCGTTAGTGTTGGGGTGGGAGTGGAAGTATTGCTGGCCGAGGGAGTGGCACTGGGTGTGGGGGAAGTGGTTGGGGTATAGGCGGGAGTAAGACTGGGTGTAGGGGTGATACTTGATGCAATAGTAGGGGTTGCACTCGGCGACGGTGTAATACTTGACATGGGTGTCGGAGTGACACTAGGCGTGGGTTTAGGTGTGACACTGGGCGTGGGTTTAGGTGTGTTACTCGGCCTGGGTGTCGGGGTGACGCTTGGCGTTGTGGTGGGAGGTGGGGTTTTATATTCCTCAGGGGTTGGAGTGGGAGTGGGCGTCGGGGTAACAGTTGGAGTGACGGTCGGAGTCGGTGTCATACTGGGTGGCGGAGTAACGGTTGGGGTCATGGTCGACGAGGGGGTTGGCGTCTTGTAGTCTTCAGGTGTCGGGGATGGGGTCGGCTCTTCGAAGACCAGAACCCGGTTGTTGTGCGTATCGGCAACGTAAAGCGTGTGTCCGTCCAGGTAGAGCCCATCCGGCCAGTACATTGTCTGCGCCGTCGGTGACGAGGGAGGATTCGGGGGAGGGTCGGGATCGACCTGATTGATCAGATTGTGATACATATCGGGCTGGCCGAGGACAATATCCGCGCTGTAAGCCGCCCCCGACATATCAGTAGGGATGCTGTTAAAGATCAAGACCCGGTGGTTGTCGTTATCTGTGACAAAGAGACGGGTTCCGTCGCTGAAGACGCTTCCAAACGGCTTGGAGAGCGTATAAGCAAATGGTATTCCCGGTTCCTGATTGGGATCATTGGAGTAGAAGTCGTACTGGCCGAGTGCGACATCGGCGGAGGCGTTATTTTCGGTTGGTATCTGATTGAAGATCAGGATGCGGTGGTTTCCGGTATCGGTGATAAATAGTTTGCCTCCAGAAACGAAGACCCCGGTCGGCTCCTTCAGGGTGCTGGCGGTG
>JAVCDH010000053.1 GCA_030765805.1 Candidatus Euphemobacter frigidus | reverse complement strand
CCTGGGGGCCGGTTGGACGGGCGTAGTAGATACCTCCGTCATTGGTTACGGCAACCCGCACCATGTGGGTCCGATCGGTCCGTTCCCGGAAATCCTCTTCTAAAATTGCCTCCACTTCCGGTTTGCGCAGTCTTGTCTTCCCCTCCATCTTCAGGAGAGCCGGGCGCACAAACTGGAGGAAGGAGACCAACACCGAGACCGGGTTACCGGGGAGACTGAAGACGGGGATCCCTCTGACCACGGTAAAGGTAAGAGGCTTGCCCGGCTTCATCGCCACCTGCCGGATCAGGAGCTCACCGTCTATCTCGCGGAGCGTTTCCCGGACCAGATCGTACTTCCCGACCGAGACCCCCCCGGAAGTAAGGACCAGGTCAGTGGTTAGGGCCGCGGTGAGTTTTTTCTTCAGTTCATCCTTCCGGTCGGGGGCAATACCGAGAGAAATGGGTATACCTCCATATTGCGCGACCGCAGCGGCGAGTGAATAGCGGTTGCAATCCCGGATCTTCCCGGGGGAAAGCACCTCCTCAATCTCCTGTAGTTCGTCGCCGCTACTGATAATCCCCACCCGGGGCGAAGGGATAACCTGAACCCGGGAATAACCCAGCGCCGCCAGCATCCCGATCTCCGGCGGACGGAGAACCGTCCCTCTCTTTATAACCAGATCTCCTCTCTTTACGCTCTCCCCCGCTTCCCGGATATTCTCTCCCTTCGATACTTCCGCCAATACCTCCACCCCATCTTCAACCTCCCGGGTATCTTCTACCATCACCACCGAATCAGCTCCAAACGGGATGGGGGCGCCGGTCATAATCCGGATCGCCTGGTTCCGCCCCACCTCGATCCGGGAGACCTGCCCGGCCGGGAGATCCGCAAGTACAGTAAACTTGATCGGCTTTTTTGGGGATGCCCCCCGCGTATCTCCGGCCCTTACTGCGTATCCGTCCATAGCCGAGTTAGTAAAGGGAGGAATATCTTCGCGAGCCGTGATCTCCTCCGCCAGAACCCGGTCCCGGCAATGGGCGAGTTCCAGCTCACGACTCTTCAGGGGCTTAATCCGGGCAAGTATTATCGACCGCGCTTCTTCTATCGAGATCATATCTTCTGCTTTCGTTGGCGCAAATACCGCAGCAACTCCTGGTCAAAATCGCCTCCCGGAGCCACGCTCTCGATCCTGATCCGAAGAGAGAAGACCGGAAGGTTCCCGGGAGGAAGACGGGGGAAGCGAACTGCGTCTTTCTCGGTGGTGAGAAGAAACTCCGCCCCCCGCCGGGATGCCTTATTTATAATATCGATCAACTCCTGCTGGCTGTAAAAATGATGATCGGCGAAGCGCCGGGAGTAGATGATCCGGACCCCGAGCTCCGAAACCATCCTTTCAAAGCCTTCGGGATGGGCTATCCCGGCCAGGACAGCGCCCGGGGCTCCTTTGATATAATCAAGTGTGGTCTTAAGAGAAGTTCGCATATCATAGAGATATACCGGGCCATGTCGGCACTCCAGAACCTCCGCCCTTTGATTCAGCCGATAGAGTGACTCTTTCAACTCCTTCTGCTCCCCCTCAACTGCCTTGGTAATCAGGAGCAAGTCGGCCCGGGCCAGGCTGCGCAGAGGTTCCCGGAGAATCCCCCGGGGGAAGAGATGAGCGTTACCAAACGGATGGGTGGCGTCAATCAGTACAATATCCAGGTCTCGTTTTAAACCAATATGCTGAAACCCGTCGTCGAGAATAATCGTGTCGGCCTTGAACCGCCGGATCGCATAGAAGGCCGCTTTGACCCGGTTGCGGTTTATCAGGATCGGAACGCCCTCCAGGTTGACAGCCAGCATATAAGGTTCATCCCCGGCCACCCGGGAGTTGAGCAGTATATTGCTTCCGTCGGAGACCACCCGGGTGGTGGGAGCGCCTCGTAATTTCTCTTTCAGCCGCTTAAACAGCGGGCCGGTCTTCCGCCGGTACCCCCGGCTGACAATAACCACTTTCCTGCCCCGGGCGTGGAGAAGACGGGCCAGCCGCTCCACCACCGGGGTCTTTCCCGTCCCTCCCAGGGTAATGTTTCCGACACTGATAACCCAAGCCGTAACCGCGCGGGCGCGGAATATCCGGAGGTGGTAGAGAAGAGAACGGATTTTAATAACGCAGAGATAGATCAGGGAGAGCAACCAGAGAAGGGCCTTGAAGAGCCAGACGGAAAAACCTTTCTTTCTCCCCGCCAATACCTTAAGGTAATATTTTTCAATTCGTTCCCGCATAAAATTTTTCCTTCAGAAAAATTTTAACTACGATCTCTCAAAATTCAGAAGATCATTAATGAGCTTCAGGTTCCTTAGTGTGGCTCCCCGGTGGCTCTCCACAACCCGGCGCCCCTTCTCGCCCATCCGTTGCCGCCGGGCCGGATCGGAGAGTAATTCGGAGAGCCGTTTCTTGAGTTCGGATTCATCTTTGATGATGATTGCCCCACCGGCCGCCACCAGCTCCCCGGTAATTTTCCGGAAATTCTCCATGTGCGGCCCGAATAGAACCGGCCGGCCCATTGATATCGGTTCGATCGGGTTCTGCCCTCCGTAACCCCTCAGACTTCTTCCAATAAAGACCACGGAGGCCAGACCGTACAGGTTGCATAATACACCCATCACATCCAAAATAACAACCCCCCCCTCCCCTTCCCGTGGGAGGGAAGAGAAGAGGAAATACGACCCTCTCTGAGAACGGAGATAGGCTTCTATTGAGGCCACCCGTTCAAGATGACGCGGAGCCAGTATCAGCCGGAGGCCCGGGAAGCGGGGAAAGAGTTCACGATACACCCGATAAAGAATTCGATCTTCCCCTTCAAAGGTACTCCCCCCCACAATCAACATCCCGTTGGTCTCAGTCCCTAGTCGCGCTTCCAGATCTTTCCGCACCTCGGGGGAAAAGTCGGGGCCGATCAGGGAATCGAACTTAATATTTCCGGTCATAATGACCCGGCCGGGAGGAGCCCCCAATCTTCGGACCCGGCGAGCATCTTCTTCCGATCTCATGCCGAAAGCCGAGACCATCCGCAGAAGCGGCCGGACCAGGAAAGTCACCTTCCGGTAGTTACGGAAAGATGAAGAAGAAAGCCGACCATTGACGATCACAATTGGGATCCTGCCGCGGCGGGCCGTTATGATCATGCCGGGCCAGATCTCAGTCTCAATCAATATTAAGATGCGGGGGGAAGTAAGCCGGATGAAGCGGTTGACAAAAAATCCCAGGTCGAGGGGGGAGAGTACGACCTTTATACCATCGCCTATCTTCTCCCGGGCCACGGCCCGGCCGGAAACCGTCTGGCAGGTTATGACTATCCTGTCTTCCGGGTGATTCTCCCGGAGTAGTTTAATCAGGGGAATAGCCGCGGTAACTTCCCCGACGGAAGCGGCCTGGATCCAAATGGAGGAAGAGGAAGCGAGTCTCCGCTTCCCTTCTCCGTAGATCGTGAGCCTCTCTCTAAGACCTCGACGGAAACGACGGGTGGTAGCCATCCGGATCAACAAAAATGGCATCGAGAGAATTAAAGCAAGAAGAAACAAACAATTATAAATTATGTAGAACATAAATTAGCCCCACAACTGTGGGAACCCCGCCCCGGCGGGGCGATTATCGGGGCTGGAAGCCCCTCCCACAGAAGATTATTGAAATTTTAAAGGAGGTTTACACCATATTGAAAATTCCGGGCCTTGACAACAGTTATAACCTGGATTAATATGAATCAACTTAAATCTTCAGACAATTGATAAATAGGAGGTGTGCTATGCTCTGGATTCCTGTCGTCATAATCGCCGTTTTACTGATCTGGTCGGTGGGAGCTTATAACGGCTTGGTCCGGCTCCGCCAGCGGGTAAAGAACGCGTGGAGCCAGATTGATGTCCAGCTCAAGCGACGCTATGATCTTATCCCCAATTTAGTCGAGACCTGCAAGGGCTATATGAAGCACGAGCGGGAGGTGCTGGAGAACGTGACCCGGGCCCGGACTCAGGCCATCGAAGTAAAAGGGGGCGCGGCCGAACAGGCGAAAGCCGAAAATTTCTTAACCCAGACCCTCCGCTCACTCTTCGCCGTGGCGGAGAATTATCCGCAGCTGAAGGCCAATGAGAACCTTCTCCAGCTCCAGGAGGAGTTAACCTCCACCGAGAACCGGATCGCCTTCGCCCGCCAGTACTACAACGACCAGGCAATGAAATTAAACACCAGGACCGAAGTCTTCCCCACCAACCTGATCTCCCAGTCTTTTGGTTTTAAAAAGGTGGAGTTCTTCGAAGTTGAGATTCCGGAAGAAAGACAACCGGTAAAAGTCAGTTTTTAAGATTATGTACGAAGAAATAAGTCAGAATAAAC
>JAVCDH010000016.1 GCA_030765805.1 Candidatus Euphemobacter frigidus | reverse complement strand
CAAGGCGACAATTCTCATCTCCCGCCCGCAGTTCGGGCAGAGGAGAGGATCCGCCTCCCATACTTTCCTGATCAGCTCCCGCCATTTCTTCGAGGGGCGGCGGTCTTAAAATATTAACTTACTCCGGGCTTCCCCTCATACTGCCCGTAATCTCAGCCAACATGGAAGTGAGATGGGATTCATCCTGGAGGAAGTCAACCGAGGCATCCACTGTCAGCACGCGGGGCGGCTTGAGCCCGTAGTCGTTATATATTTCTTCTATATTAACGATGAACCTCTCGTATAAATCACCGATCCGGGCAAGATACCCGGCCGGGATATCTTCACCTTCGGTATCCCGGATCCGGTTTCTTCTCTGAAGCACCTCCACGTCATCGACTTTCAGGTAGATTAGGAGCTGTTCGAGCCACTCCCCCTGCGCGGTACGGTCGAGGTCGTCGAGGCCGCTTCTCAGCATCTGCTGGTACTCCATCCATTGGTTATATCGAAGAAACCCCTCCTCAAAGGAGTTCCGGCAGAAGGTCGACGCGCCGCCGAGCATGCCCCGATCGAAGAAGACAATACCTTTATGCGCTTTCGCGACAAAGTGCCGCCCGATGCGGCCGATCAAACAGCTCTTTTCAAACCAGGAAGTATATTTCAGACGATCCCGGTAAAACAGCTGAAGCCAGGAGTGGTCGATGAACTCGACGATCGTCCTGAACTCCTCCCCTTCCCCCAGGAACTCCTCGAACTGACTCCGGTGTTCGTTGATGTAATTTACAAGTGTGGTCTTTCCCGCGCAGATATTACCCTCGACGAGGATGATGTATTTCGCCATTTTTATTCTCCGAAAGTTGGGCTATGAACTTACTCCTTGAAAAGGACAAGAAAGAGACTGGAGAAGAGATAGTTCCCTAAAAACAGTCTTTTTCTAACGGTCCGCGGACAGGAGAGATAGATATGCGGGTGGATCCGGTCCGTTGAGCTCTCTCGGGTGATAACATCAAAAATATTGCCGATCTTCCCGTCCGGGACATCAAAGAGTATCTCCTCCCTTGTCTTGAAGCCGGCGGACCGGATCAAGAGACGGGAGACATCGTTCCGGTCAAAAAACTCCCCGGCCTGACTCCAGCGCAGACGCCGGGAAAGACGGGGCCACGGGCTTTTAAAAATATAGTCCACGCTGAGAACATAAATCCCCCCTTCTCTCAGCACCCGGTGCGCCTCCCGCATGGCCCGGACCACCCTTTCGTCGTCTCCGAAGTGTTCGATCGAAGAGAAGCTGAAGATGGCATCAAAGTATCCATCCGGATAATCGATGCGTGAGGCGTCCATTCTTTTGACCTGCAACCTCTCCCGGTCATACGGAAAATCACAGAACGCGGCCGGGTCGCTCAGGACGATCCGATCCGCCTCCATATCGCTGAACGGTGTAGCCCCATAAAGATCGGTCGCCACGACGAGCCCCATGTGATTGGCAAGTGCGTACATGATCGCTTCGTGGCCGCTTCCCACCCCCAGGGCCCGGTAATCCCGATTCAGAAAACCGTAATTTTTCAGGGCGTGGAAACCCAGGGCCCACTCCCAGTGCTTTCTCTCCCTCTTCTCGCCGATATCGGGAGGAAGATGAAGCTCCCCGATCATAATCTGCTGGAGGGCGGGGTCGTCCCAGTCATCCTCGTCACATACCCTGTTGTATCGCATGGAGATTCAGGCCAATCTCTACAGGCTAAAAAGCGGCGTTGATTATCGGGAAGACCGGGAGAAAGCCGTTGCTGGCGATATTAATCACTCCCAGCTGAATACCGGCGAGTTTTCCGGTGATATTGAGCAGCCCCAGCTGGAGGCCGGTCATCTCGCTGGAGTAGTTGACAGCGCTGAACTGCACCCCGACAGTGCTCTTGCCGGTGACATTGACCGTCGCGCTCTGAAACCCGACAAAATCTTTCAGGGTAACATTGCAGACCGCCGCGTCCCAGCCGACCATATCTCCGCAGTCAATATTGACAAAAGAGAACTGCACGCCGGCCGCGTCACCCCCCACAACATTGGCCAGGCCCCACTCCAGGGCGGTGAGGTCCTGGGTGGTCCAGTTGAGCAGACCGATATCCAGCCCCTCCATCTTCCGGTTCATGGTAAAGACACCCAGACGGAAGCCTTTTATGGTGGTATCGACGCTCGCCAGCTGGATGGGGGGAAAAAGAGAGAGCTGGATATGGCTGATTTTCTCCGGCTGCGGCTCCGGGGCATCGGCGGAGAGAAGAATGCCGCCAGCCAAAAAAAAGATCACCGCTCCCATCAGACAACCTATCAACTTCATAACATTCCTCCTGTTGGAATTTAACCGAACTCAACAAACTCAAGATTTAAGAAATATACATTGTATTTCACACCCTAACAATAATAAACATGAGATCAGTGTTTTTCGGGGAGGTTAGAGGCAGGGAAACAAAGTAATTCGAACCGCCCCGCCGAGTCACGGCACAGGGAAGTTATACCATCAAAACCGTGTTTCAGGGATATTTCTTTCAAGGTATCGATTGATTCCGGGAAGTCGGCCGGGTCGTAAAAAATAATCTGACTTTCGTAACCAGGATGTGACCGTCGTCGATGGCATAGAATGCCGGAGTAGCTTTTGAACTTCCGCTCCGGTGAGATAAACTCACCGGGGGCGTGGGTTCACTAAATTTTTCCCAGGGCATTCTCCAGAGCTTCAATCCTTTTTTTCAACTCTTTGATCTCATCCTGCTGCTCCTGGATGGCTTTGATCGCCACCACTTTCACGTTATGGGTGTCGATCTGTAAAATCTCTTCCGAGTCTCCTTTCAGATATTCGCCGCTGCCTTTGACCGCCTGCGGAAATACATCACGGTATTCCTGGGCGATGAAGTTATAGTAATCATGATCTTCGACCGAGCGATGGCTTTCCCGATAATCCCTGGTGTATTTGAACTTGACCGGCCTAAGTTTCATCACCATCTCAAGAGCATTATCAACATCCCGGATATCGGTCTTGATCCGGCGATCCGAGTTGGCCAGCCAATCACCGGCCACGGTTTTGGAGGCGCTTCCTTCCACTTCCAAGGTATTCGCGCTGGCTATACAGTTAATTCCCACTCTACTAGTGCTGAAATTACCCCAGATCAAAGGCGCAGAGGTATCTGAATTGTCGATGTAGAGTTTATTCGAGCCCATCTCATAACGGCCAGCATTATTACCCAGAAATACATTACCGGACCCGGTCTGATTGCTGTATCCCGCATGAACACCAAGAGCTATATTTTCCCCACCGGTGGTGTTGGAATAAAGGGCATAATCACCCAGGGCTGAGTTATAGTTGCCGGTGGTGTTGGAATAAAGGGCAGAATCACCCAGGGCTAAGTTATAGTTGCCGGTGGTGTTTTTATAAAGGGTAAACTTACCTAGGGCTAAGTTATCGAAGCCGGCGATGTTGGAATAAAGGGCGTAGTTACCCATAGCTGAGTTATTGTTACCGGTGGTGTTGGAATCAAGGGCACAATAACCCATAGCTAAGTTATCGTTGCCGGTGGTGTCGGAACAAAGGGCATAAAAACCCAGTGCTGAGTTATAGGAGCCGGTCATGGTCAGATTGCCGGCATTTTCGCCGATAAATGTGTTGCAGTTCCCGTAATTGTGAATAAAATTGTAGCCCCCTAATTTTATGATCCCCGCGCTGGATGTCGTTGCCGGCAGTTCCAGATTCCCGGTTAACTCCAGGTCGGTAAAGGTTGGGCTGTCGCCGGTCCCCAGACCCAATGATGTCCTCCCGGTTGATGAATTGAGATTGATGGAACCGCCATCCCATTGCCGCCGCTCGCTGTAGGCGGTGTTCCAACCGGTGGAGGCCCCCCCCGTGGCCGTGATCACACCGTTGACATCCAGCTCGCTCGAGGGGCTTCCCGTACCGACGCCGACCCTTCCATTAAAATAGATGTCGCTTCCGGTCTGAGTCCAAAAAGTTGCTCCTCCACCACCTTCCACCCCGATCAAAGGCTCATCGGTAAAACCACCGAAATATCCCAATGTTATTAGTACCATCCCCGTCAAAATCGGCGGCTTGGGCGGCAATTCCGTAATTTAAGCCAAATACTACAACTAAACCAATCATAAACTTTCTCGTCTTTATATCCTCCCTTTCGTGCTTTGGAATTTAAATAAATGTCATGGTGCAGGGCTTTTCCACCGGAGGCGGACCCCGCAATGGCGGGGAGCCTTGCCTAGCGGTAACGGCCCAGACATTATCAGACCCAAGCCCGGAGAGGCCGTTTACGGTACCGGTCCAGGAGATTAACCTGGTCTGCTCCATCCAGTTCGCGCCGTCAAAGAAGAAGATATAACCGCTGTCACTCCCGGCCCAGACATGGTCGGGGTCCGCGGCATAAAAAGAGCGGAATGATCGTCCGGTCACAGTGGTCTGGAGGCTCCAGGCGCCAGAATCGTAGGCATAGATAAGGCCCGAGTTTCCGCCCGCCCAAGCATGGAGAGGATCGCATCCGTCCACGCCCCAGAGCAAGTCGGGGGCATTCATATCCTGCACCCAGTTCCAGCCGGGCGCGGCGGGGATTATCAATAAAAATAAAAAAGAAGTAATAACAATCCACGACGCGCGGAGCGCCAAAATCCATAACTTTTTGGTAACGTTCAAAAGTTGACGCCTGCTTGACAAAAAAGTGTCCGCTCCTTAAGTTGTTTTTTGTCAAAACAACTGATCGAGGAGATCAAAAAGGAGCGGACAAGTATATGAAAGT
>JAVCDH010000063.1 GCA_030765805.1 Candidatus Euphemobacter frigidus | reverse complement strand
GTTTTGAACATCATTGGTGAGATGATACCAGCAAGCGAGTGGCGAAACTATCAAGAATGATAGGACGCCATGGATTTTGTAAAATATATCGACACAGTGGTCGGCCGCGACGCGGCCGACCCGCTGACAACAACTATTAAACTTACAAGGGGCCGCCTAACGGGCGGCTTTTTGTTTTTCCCTTCCGGGCCTGCAGGGACGCTCCACTTCCTGGCGCGCATAGGCGTGCACCAGCTAATTCCGTTCAACTCCGGAGAATCCTACCACATGGACGACTGCATGATCCCGTTCCACCTGGGGATCGATCTGCTGACGCCCCCCTATGAAATCGATTGCGTGACCTGGAACACGTCCACGGAGTTCCCGCACGCCCTGACAGTGGGATTTTTCCTGACTCCGAAAAGCCGGAAAAATAGAGAGATCAGCGCGCTTGCAGCGCTGGAAACACTCTGCGAGGGATATCATAAACCATGACAGAAACAGAGGACTACGCAGGGGAAACAGAAGGCTACGCCATTCCAGCTGGAGAAACCCCCTTCACCGGCGAGGACATCACCGGAGAAGAGGGCGCGCTCGTGATGTCGATCCCGGCTGCAAATTACCCGGCTGGCAAGACTGCAACAGCCAAAGACGCAGACTTGACCGCCGGGAACATCAAAAGCGGAGTTGATATTTTCGGAGTTGAAAGATCGCACGCGCCTTTAACTGGCAACAATATCACCGGCGCAGAGGGCGCTCTTGTGATCTCGATCCCAGCCGCAAACTACCCGGCTGGCAAGACTGCAACAGCCAGAGACGCAGACTTGACAGCCGGGAATATAAAGAAAGACGTGACGATCTTCGAAGTGACAGGATCCCTGGAAGCGGAAAGAAATGTATTATCAGACACGATAACGATAGGACTAAGTCATGCAATCACTTAGAACAGAGATCGGCGCAGAAATAAGAGCGGCAGACGGGAGATTGATAAGAACCGTTCCATTTAAGGCGTGCCACTCACTGCTAAAGCAGTTTATCCAGTTTTTATATGCACAGGGTGCACAGCTGTCAATATCGGCGCGGCTGACGGACGGGGGATACCGGGACCTGACCGCCGGTTATAGCAAGATCTATCTAAACGCGGGTGTCGATGCGACCTATGGGCCGGTGATAGGATCGGGTGAAACAAACCCCGTGGCAATGGATGACTACCATCTCGAGGCACAGATAACAGCAAACGTGGCGCATCAGGCCCCGGCCTTTGCGACAGAAAACCCGGATAGCGCCACATGGCGGCTGGCAATAAGCCGGGGGTTTTTGAACAATACAGGGAGCCCGGTGGCCGTAAAAGAGGCGGGAATAATCGCGCGAAATGAGAGCGGGTACAAATATCTTATAGAGAGGACCCTGTACGAGGTGAGCTTTGAGACGGGGGAGACCTTGACGATAACATACCGGATCACGGTTTCACTGTAGCCGGGGAAAAAGGAGGCATAAAAACATGTTTTATTCATGGCCGATAACAGTCGCGGCAGGGAACACGGTCGACAATAAGGCGAAAATCGATATGTCGATGTCCGCCGGTGTGGTCCACCAGGTAGACGTTTTGTTCCCGGATGATTGTGATCACAATATCCGGGTTCAAGTTTTCGACGCGTCGTTCCAGCTCTGGCCGAGCAACCGGAACGCGACGATCAGAGGCGACGCGACGGTGATCAGTTTTCGCGATTTCTACGAGATGAGGAGCGCCAACAACACCCTGACCGGCCTCGCCTGGTGGGCGGATACGGAGACGGCGCAAACAATCTGGCTTCAGATTGGCGTTTTACCTCGAGCGGTTCTGCAGCCCTTTTCACTGGCGGAGCTTTTACGAGCGGTACAGCGCAGATAAGGGACCGAAATGCAAAGAAAGGTACCACCCTCGTTATATTGGCCCGTGCAGCCCCGGCAAGTCGAAGCCCTGCTGCGCAAGGGCGAAGTCCCCCCGGCGTTCACGCGCCGCATGCGGACGATCAATCTCCTGTCAGCCACAACGCTGATGAAGATGGAGGACAGCCTACTTTTACCTTTCGACGTTATGGCCATGCACCATATCCTCGACAATTTGATATCACAAGACGCGATCCTTGATCAGATGGATTCTGATGAATTATCGTATGCCTGCACGACCGGAAATATACGCCCTTTATGGGATATCGCGCCAGAATTCCCGCTTCTGCAGAGGGGTTTTACGAGCGGATGGATAAACAGGTTTATCCTGGAGCCGTTTGACCCGTTGTGCGTCATGCTGGCCATGAGAGCTAAAGCGATGCTGGACCTGGTGGACGAGGAGGGGCACAGCTACAACCTAATCCGGAAGCTGGGATTCGGGTTTATCGATTTCGGAGAGATCCCCGGAGAGGAGCCGGGAGATCCGGGCGACTACTACCCGCCCGAAATCGACAACCCGATCGACTTCCCGGAGATCCCAACGCCGCCCGGACCCGAACCGGGCGAACCGGGATATGTTCCGCCCGGACCAGGCGAACCGGGATATGTTCCACCCGGGCCCGGAGAGCCGGGATATGTTCCAGGCGTCGGAGAGCCCGGCTACACAGAACCGGGCGACGTACCGGCGGGAACAGGCGGCGGCGGACCAGGGGGCGGCGCGCCGTGGGGCTTCGACAGAGGACCTGGCGACCTGGGCGGCGCTGTAGGCGGCGGCCGGACCTCGCCACCGGTCGGCGGCGACCCATGCGCCGACCTGGACGACCCACTAGAAACAGTGACATTCAGCTATACGACCCAGCAAATGGCATGCGAAGAGGAACAGGGATTTGCGCTCGTTGGAAATGCGCCACGGTGGAGTTATGCAAACTACGAGTGGAAGATATCCGCAGGGGACGGGATGCTTGCAATAATTGGGGAAGGATTGGGAGATCCGATATACGGGCCGGAAAATGACGAATACGACCCGGACGCCGTGCTGTATGCGTTCGCAGTGAAGTACACGGCCCCGGCGGTCAACCCGGCGTGCACGAACAACCCAACCGTCGAACTATGGTGCGGCGAGGCCCTCATGGCAAGCCTCACAATCGCAGTAAACGAGGTTGTCGACTATGCAGCCATGCGATACGTCGAAGCGATATCATGCGTCTGGGACGGGTACGGATTCCGGCATACCATCAGAATTACCATGCAAAACCTGAATTGCGCGGGAGAATGGAAGACGGATTGTAACACGCTGGCCTATGTTTACGGAGGAGCGCCAGGCGACCAATGCGAGGCGATCATGGCAGATTCCGAAAACCTGGCGACCTCTTGCGGGATATCAATACCCTATTCAGACTTGGCGGTCGGTGAGTATACCGACCTCAGAACAGAGGCAATGATCGCGGAAGGCTGTTGCCCGGAAGAGTTGTTATGAAACTTAGGGAGAGAGAGACAATGGTCAGGGCCGCGCGGCGTGAATTTATCGCAACGGGAAAGACCCGAAGCATTAGCGCGGCGGTGCAGATGTATACAGAGACTCACCCAGAGGCGTGCGCGGGGATCCCCGCGACGATCACCGGGCGAGAAGTGGACCGGCCGCAGACGATCCTGGACGCTTACGAGCGGCCAAGGTGCCGGAAGTGCGGCGAGCCGCTCTTCTGGAAATCCGGATGCTCGAGCTGCAGGGGCCCGGTCAAAAAAAATCAATGGATATGCAAAGCCTGCGGATTCAAGAGGATCACGAAAGACACGCTGACGGAGGCGATCTCAAAACTGGAACGGAAGGAGGCGGCGGAGAATGATTGAAGCCTGGGGAGGAATCGCAATTATTGCGGGGTCCGTAGTCGTCATTATCGGAATGTTTGTGAGGGTCGAGCACCGCTTGACCAAAGTCGAAGTGCTGGTAACCGTCATAGCTGGGAAGCTGGGAATATGCCTACCGAACTCGGAAAAAGATACGAAATAACGTGGCGCGGGAAGCCGCCGCACATGCTCGAGCCGGACCATCCCGTCTGGTATCGGTTTTTGGAACGCTACGGGCAATACTTCCGAAGCCTTTACTATGACTGTCTTCTAGGAGGTCCGTTTTTAACGCCGGCACAGGAAAAAGACCCCTTTCAAAAGATGTGGAGATACAACACCAGCAAGCGGGCGGACGCTATCGCAGAACTTGCCGGCGAAGTATGGATTATCGAGGTAGCCGATTATCCGGGCCTCCGCGCGGTGGGACAGCTCAACGTCTACCAAACGCTCTGGATCGAGGACCCGAAAATCATGAAGCCCGAACGCCTGGTGCTCGTAAGCGAGCGCATCGACAATGACCTAGGGGCCGCATGCGCGCGCTTCGGGATCCAGATCTATCTGGTGTAATTTCTAATGGCACAATGGACCGCACCCTTTCACGCGCCGAAATTTACCGATGAAGAATTCGAGGCGCAGAAAAAAGCATACACAGATAAGCACGGCTACACCGTGACCATCCCGACATTCAGCGACATCATACACCTAAGGCCCTTCAAACCAATGACAGAGGAGGAGAAGGTACTTTACACCGGGACCAGGGCCCTGACCCAGGAAGAAAAAGACAATTACTGGATCAAGCACCCAGGGAAAAACCCCCCGGAGAGGAAACTACTCGAAGCCCCGGAAGTGATACCCGCAGGCATGAACCCGGCAGAGTGGAGAAAGTCGCTCCGAAACCAAATGCCGATCGGGAGGCTCCTGGACATAAAGAAAGAGAAGCAGAGGAGAAAAGACAAATACCTTGCAATGCTGGCGGATCCCTCGCCCAAGATCGCACGGAACGCCGCCGCGATCCTGACAGCGCTAGACGACGTACAAGACGCGGTCTCAACCCTTGCCTGTATCGGCATGGTTGCGG
>JAVCDH010000088.1 GCA_030765805.1 Candidatus Euphemobacter frigidus | reverse complement strand
CGTGGGTAGCTGATCAGGTTCTCGGTAACGTCAAACCCATTACCCGCCCGTTCCAGCATCTCCCGGCTGATTTTCATGAAAGCGATCTGATTCCGGGCCGTGAACTTGAGAGTGGAGAGGGCCTCACCGAGAAGCTTCAGCGGTGCGGTGGAATAGATGTTGTAGACTTTCTTATATATCTCGTAAGGAACTAAACCGGTCTCCACCAGGCGAGCGGCCAGGGAAAAAATCCGGGCGGCCGCCCGGGAGGTAACCATATACTGAAACTTACCCATGTCCGTCAGAATCGCGACATAGATACAGAGGGCGATTGAGCGGGTAAGTTCAACCCCGAGTTCAGGGAGGAGATGGTAGATCATCTCCCCCACCGATGAACTCTCCGCTTCCACCCAGAAAATATCGCCATACCGACTATTGGAGATATGATGATCGATATTGACCAACATCTTTATTGCAGAGAGATGTTTCTCCACCGCCCCGATCCGGGCCGGATTCGGGGCGTCAAGAATAATGGCAACCTGGGGCGGGAAAGGAAGATTCTCAAAAGGCCGGATCAGTTCCGCCCCAGGTAAAAAACTAAAATTTTCCGGGACCGGGGATCCATTCTGAATAATAAACTTCTTCCCGAGCTGCTCCAGGATCCCGGCCAGAGCCAGCTGGGAACCGATGGCATCCCCATCCGGTCGGAGATGAGTGGAGATAAGAAACCGTTCATACTCACTAAAAACATCAATCAGGCCGGGTGGGATCTTCATCTTCTTCCTGGTCGTCCTTCATTTCATTGAGGATATGGTTTATACGATCGCTGTAGCGAGTGGAGTCATCGAGGAAAAATGTGATCACCGGGGTGTAGCGGGAGCTCATCCGGTGACCCAGTTCACGTTGAAGATAACTCCGGGCGCTCCGCAACCCCTCCAGAGTCCGGCGCGCGTCATCATCTCCTCCGAGAAAACTGACGTAGACCCGGGCCATCTTCAAGTCTCCGGTCATCTCCACCCCGACCACGCTGACGAATCCGATTCGCGGGTCGTTGACCCCCGATTCCATGATCTCCCCCAGGATCCGCTTTACCTGTTCTTCCATCCGGCACTGACGCCGGCTTTTGTTCTTCGGATTTTGATATCTCTTCATAATGAAAAAAGATTATTCATAAAATCACGGACATTATGAATAATCTTATTCGCCGGCGGCGTTGCTTTCTATAGCTTCTGCGGAATCTTTTCCACCTCAAAAGAGATCAGCCTATCTTCGATCTGGTACTCATGGAAATTTGCCAGGCTGATACCGCATTCCTTGCCGGCTGAAACTTCCTCCACCGACTCCTTGAATCGTCGGAGAGAAACGATTACATCCGTCGTGATTACCTCATCGTCTCTTAAAACCCTTACCCGGTTGCCACGCTTAAATTTACCTTTATCAACAATACATCCGGCCACCACACCCAGCTTGGAGATTTTAAACAGCTCTTTGACCAGGGCCTCGCCCAGAAGGACTTCTTTCAGCTCCGGTTCCAGCATGCCCTCCAGCGCCTTTCTGATGTCGTCGATAATTTCATAAATGACCCGGTAGAAACGGAGTTCAACCCCTTCCCGATCGGCCAATAGTTTGATCTTATTATCGGCCTCCACCTGGAAACCGATAATCACTGCCTGTGAGGCCGCGGCCAACATAATGTCGGACTCACTGATGTTTCCAACCCCGGAATGAATTATCTTTAACTCAATCGACTTATTGTCGCCGGTGATCTCCTGGAGCGACATGCTGACCGCTTCCACAGATCCCTGGACATCTCCCTTCAAGATCAGGGCCAGCTCTTTGACCTTCTCCTGGGCGATCTGCTGAAAGAAATCTTCCAGCCGGAGCCGTCGGGAATCATCCCATGATTTCTCCCGGCGCGCTTCCCGGAGACGGCTGCTGATCTCCCGGGCCTCTCCATCATTCTTCACCACCCGAAAAACGGCCCCGGCCTCGGGCACGCCGGTCAAGCCTATAATCTCAACCGGAGTAGAAGGACCGGCCTCCGGGACCGCCTTTCCCAGATCATCGAAGATGGCTTTGATCTTGGCGGCATAGATATCACAGACCAGACTATCACCCCGTCTCAGGGTTCCGCTCTTTACCAGAACCGTGGCCACCGGCCCCCGATCCGCGGTCAACTTGGCCTCGATCACTACTCCGGAAGCGGGGCCGTCCGGGTCCGCCTTCAACTCCATTATCTCGGCCTGAAGAAGAATCATCTCCAGAAGATGATCCAGTCCCTCTTTAGTTACGGCGGAGACCTCGACACAGATCGTCTCTCCTCCCATCTCTTCGGGCGCGAGGCCTTGCTCGGCGAGCTGTCTTCGCACCCGATCCGGCCGCGAGGTGCTCTTGTCGATTTTGTTAAGAGCAACAATGATCGGAACTCCCGCCGCCCTGGCATGGTTGATCGCTTCTATCGTCTGGGGCATGATTCCTTCATCCGCCGCCACGACCAGGATAACAAGATCGGTGAACTCGGCTCCCCGGGCTCGCATGGAAGTAAAGGCCACATGGCCCGGGGTATCGAGGAATACGATCTCCCCATGCTCGGTCTCCACCCGGTAGGCTCCGATATGCTGGGTAATCCCACCCGCTTCGCCGGATGTAATCCGAGATCTCCGGATAGCGTCGAGAATCGACGTTTTTCCATGATCGATATGTCCCATCAGGGTGACAACCGGTCCACGGGGCTGGAGGTTCTTCCCCTCTTCCACCGGTTTCTCGGCTATCTCCTTCCGCTCAATCTGCGGAGCCTCGGTTTCCAGCCGTCGAGTAGCATAGGGCTTGATATCCCGGCCGTATTCACTTCCCAGAATAATCGCAGTCTCTTCATCCAGAAACTGGTTGAGCAACGCGAAGACACCCATCTCAAGAAGTTTCTTGATCAGGATATTTGGTCTCTGGTCTATATAATCGGCCAACTGACGGACGGTAACCGGAAATTTAACGACCAGAGCTTCTCCTTTTACATCTTCCGGGCCGGGAACGACCTCATCGCCTTTCTTCTCCTCCTTTTCTTCTTCAACTGTTATTTCGGGGGGAGGAGCCTTTTTTTTCTTAATCTCCACTTTCTCTCTGACCAGCGCGACCTGTTCTTCCTCCAAGGAAGACGAATGCGATTTAACTTCTATTCCCAGCTCTCTCAGCAAGGAAAGAAGTTCCTTGCTGGTCATATCCAGTTCTCGTGCTAAGGCGTAAACTCTCATTTTATTAATTAGCGCCTTCGGCGCTACTTTGGAGTGCGCAAGCTTGCTTGCGCTTTTCGTATAATCGCGGTAGCAAGCTACCGCACTCCAAAATTATTGTCCCGATGCCAATCGGGATCAGCCTCGGGCTGAAAATTCCAACCCGGAAATCTATTCGACCCGTTCCCGCGCGGCTTTTATCAGTTCCTCGGCAGTCTTCTCTCCGATTCCTTCCACCTGAGTTAGATCAGCCGGGTCGGAGATGGCAATAACCGGCAGGCCGGTAAACCCGGCTTCTACCAGGTTCCGAGCCATCTTCTCCCCCACCCCCGGCAACGCGCGGAGAACCGTGATGGCGGACTTGACCCCTTTGAGAACTTCTCCCTCGCGGAAGATATCGATTTTCCAGCCGGTCAGCCGCGAGGAGAGGCGAACATTCTGCCCTTTCTTCCCGATGGTGAGAGAGAGCTGGTCTTCATCCACGACAACCTCACACTCCCCTTTTTCGTCGATAGTCACCTGCTTCAGCTTGGCCGGACTGAGGGCATTGGTGATATATGTCACCGGATCCTCATCCCAGCGAATGATATCGATCTTCTCCCCGTTCAATTCCCTGACCACGCTCTTGACCCGGTTTCCCCGCAATCCGACGCAGGCCCCGACGCAGTCCACTTTATCTTCGGCGGCCCAAACCGCGATCTTGGTCCGGTAACCGGCCTCCCGGGCGATCGCCTTGATCTCGACCACTCCTTCGTCGATCTCGGGCACTTCCAGCTCGAATAATCGTCGAACAAAATTGGGATGGGTGCGGGAGAGGATCACTTCCGGTCCCCGGGCCCGTTCTCGAACGTCAAGAATATAGGTTCGGAGACGGGCTCCCAGCCGATATTCTTCATGATGGCACTGTTCCCGGGGGGGCATAATCCCTTCAGTCCGCCCCAGATCAATGATGACATTCTGCTTGTCGTAATGCCGGATGACCCCGCTGACAAGCTCTCCGATCCGTCCCTGGTACTCACCGAATACGATATTTTTTTCCGCTTCCCGGATTTTTTGAATTACAACCTGCTTGCCCGTCTGGGCCGCGATCCGGCCGAAGTTTTTCGGGGTGACTTCTTTGGTGACCTCATCACCCAGGGCTGCTTTTGAAGTAATCTTCCGGGCATTCTCCAGGCTAATCTCCCCATAAGGATCGGCCACCCTCTCCACCACGATGAGCTTGGAGAATGCCTTGATGTCACCGGTCTTGGGATCTATCGTCACCTCCAGCTCCCGGGCGGGGCCGATGCTCTTCTTCGATGCGGAGAGAAGGGATGCCTGGATCGCCTCGATCAGCACCTTACGGGGAATTCCTTTCTCCCGTTCCATATGATCCAGGACAGCTATCAAATCAGAGTTCATTTTTTTCCTTTCTACCATCCCGCGTTATTTAAGCGCTCCGATTCATAAATCCGGAGCATCAATACTGACTGCCGCTATATTTATGAGTGGTCTTATTAAACAAAAGAGTGGGCCTTCACCCACTCTTGAACCAAAAACAGATAAATACTAACGCAATCCGATTGTCTCTATTAAATTACATTCGCCCCGGTCCAGTCAAGTAAAAATATAAATTTCCTCTATCTCTAATTCTGACATAAGGACTATCGACGTCCAAAAGTATCAAAACGACAAAGGATTATAGCAAATGGAGAGCTTGTAAAAAAATAATTCTTGACCGAATCTCTTTTTTTGCCTAATGTCTGTATA
>JAVCDH010000007.1 GCA_030765805.1 Candidatus Euphemobacter frigidus | reverse complement strand
CTATTACTCCATCCGACCCGGTCACGCCGACCGGCTTCGAGATGGAACAGAATACTCGGGGCTTTCCCAGTTCTTGGATCCCGGCCGCCTGGATCATCCGGAGAAACGGAAGGGAACTCCCATCCCCCATCGGAAGCTCGGGGCCGTCCATCTCTACTATCGCGTTGTCGATACCGAGCCCCGTCAACACGGCCAGCAGGTGTTCCACAGTCCGAACTTCCCCGCCGGCCCGACCCAGTGTTGTTCCCCGGGAGGTGTCGGTTACCGCCGAAACCGTTGCGGAAGTCTCCGGACAGCCGGGCAGATCCATTCGTCGGAATATAACGCCGTGATCCGGGGAAGCGGGTTTGATAACCACTTTGGTATCGATCCCGGTATGGACTCCGATGCCATCCAGCGATGCCTCCCGAGCGATAGTCTTCTGCAACTCCACGTTCATCTCCTAACGTTCTACTTCTACCCCAACCCCATATTTTAACCACGGAGACGTAAATAGCACACAGAGCTTATCGCCAAGTTTATTATATTATCATCCTTTGCGTTCTCTGCGCCTCTGCGGTTAACTGTTTTTTTCAGTCGTCTTTTTCGACTTTTCCTTTGTTGAGTTCAGTGATAATCCGATCGGTACAATCCAGCGCCGGGTCCTTGTAGAGCAGACCTTCGGCCCGGAAGATGAAAGTGTAGCCCTCCCGGGCGGCCAGATCCTCGGCTACCTTGATAATATCCTCCAGCAGTTTTCCCTGCTTGATGATCGATTGAGCGCCGAGTTCTTGTTCGGCTTCTTCGATCATCCGGTTGGCGGCGATTTTTTTCCTTATAATATCTTCTTCTTTCGCAAGCCTTGCCTTTTCATTCAGGAGAAGCAGTTCCGCCTCCATCTTCTCGATCTCTTCCACCAATTGCTTTACCTCGGATTCCTTCTTCGCTTTCTCCTTCTCAAACTGCTCCAGCATCTCCTCGGTCTTATAGTACTCTTTCATCACTTCCTTCAAGTCCACCCAGCCGTACTTCATCCGGCCTGGCGACGAATCCGCAGCTTCCGCATTTGAAACGAAAGACACCATCAAAGAGAGAGTGATAACAACGGCCATGATATTTCTCATTATAAGTTTCCTCCATAAATTAGCCCCGCCCCAGGCGGGGTTAATTTAACTTGCCGTTTAGTTTAAACCGTTTAAACATACTAAAGCCCGTTGGCGAGACTATGTCTCGCTATTTATTGAATTCTTCTTCAGTTATGCTTTTTAAATCTTCCTCCGGAAGATCTAAAAAGCATAGCCAATATTAAAATGAAACCGGCCGCCGGTATCGTTCCATTCATCGGTATGAAGCGGCCAGCCGTAATCCAGTTTGATCGGGCCGATCGGGAGATAGAGGCGCAGGCCGATCCCGGCGCCGGACTGAAGATTCCTGAACCACTGCCCTCCGAAGACCGGATCGTCCAGCTCCCAGTCCTTGGCGCTCCAGACGTTCCCGATGTCGCAGAAGAGAGCCCCGCGGACCATCTCGAAGATCGGGAAGGTATACTCGACACTCCCCATCATCATGGAATCGCCCCCAACGGGTTCGCGGTTGGGTTGACCGGCCTTGACGCCGCTCGGAATCGTGCCCTGCGGGCCGACCTCGCGATACCGGAACCCGCGGATCGTGTTGGCCCCTCCCAGAAAGAACCGCTCATAGACCGGGACAATATCGGTGTCTTTGTATGGTTGGGCGGTCCCGGCCTGAAAACGAAATCCGAGAATATTCCCTTCGAAGATGGATAAAAAGTAACTGGTATAAAATATAGATTTGATATAATCCTTATCGCCGCCCAGGATTCCGCCCGCGATCTCGCAAGAGAGCGTATTCTTCATCCCCCGGGACGGAACCATATAATTGTCCCGGGTGTCCCGGGTGAGCGACGGGGTAATACTGCTGACCCAGTTGGCTCCCGCCTCGCTCTGGATCGACCAGTCAGCGTCATCGTCGACATCATAGATATCCACATTTTCCAGCCGGTAGAGCAACCCCATCTGAGTGAAAGTGGTCAGGCGCTTCCGGAGCCGGATGTCACCGCCCCTCCGTTTCTCCCGGTAGTCCGCCCAGACCCGGGTCCGCCGGTACAAGTCCACCCCGAAGGAGAGAGGCACCCCAAAGAGCCACGGCTCGACGAAGCTCAATTCATAATTCGACTTCTTGCTCCCGAACTCGGCCCGGATCTTGAGCTTCTGTCCATCTCCCATGAAGTAGGGTGGGTTGAAGAGGTCGAAATTTCCCTGGCCGATCTCGATAAAGCCGATGAAATCGTCCATGGAACTATAGCCGACACCGAACATGAACTCGCCGGTCTTCTTCTCTTCTAATCTGACTGCCAGGTCCTTCTTATCCGATACGGCGGTGGGGACGGGATCGATGTTGACCCGCTGGAAGAAACCGAGATTCTGGAGGCGTTCCCGGCTCCGCTGTACCTTGATGCCGTTGAAGATATCCCCCGGCTTGACCGAAAGCTCGCGGCGGATCACGATATCCCGGGTAATTTTATTCCCGGTTATCTCGATCCGGTTGACATAAGAGATCTGGTTCTCCCGGATGGCATATGTGATATCCATCTTCCCGGTCTTCTGGTTAAGAACCGTCCGGGGATGGATATAGGCGTCGATATAACCCCGCGCGAAGTAAAAATCCTGCAGGGCCCTGGTATCCTTTCTCAGGGCTTCGAAAGAAAAGACATCGTCGGCCTTGAAAGGGAGCAGTTCTTCCAGATCTTCCGCGGGGAAGTTCTCGTTTCCCATCACTATCACGTCGCCGACCTGGTACTGTTTCCCCTCGCTGATGGTTATGGTGATATACAACCTGGCTCCTTCATCGCCGATGGTTTTGTCGACATCCAGTATTTTTATGTCGAGATATCCCCGGGACTTACAGTACAGGGTAATCCGTTCCAGATCGGTCTTGAATTCGTCTTCTTTGAAGAAGCCCCGGTGCAGGATCGAGAAGAGGGACTGAGCGTGAGTCTCCATCACCCCCAGGAGATCGTCCGGGTCAAGCTCGACGGCACCCTTGATGGCTATATCTTTTATTCTAATCTCATGGCCTTCGTCGATGTTGATAAAGACCACCACCTCGCCGGACGCGGGATCGAGTTTGATCTTGTAATCGATCTTGGTCCGGTAGTATCCGTCATCCTCGTAGAGCTTATAGATGGTGGTGATATCCTCGTTAAGTCGGGTCTCCGACAGAACGTCGCCCGGTGAGGTCCGGATCTCTTCCTGCAACTTCTCATCGTCGAACTCTCGGTTTCCTTCGAAGACTACCTTGTTTACAATCGGTTTCTCCTCAACAATAAAAACGACGGCGACTTCGCCGCCGGGCAGTTCTTTTGCTTCAACCTGGATGGAGGAGAATGGTCCCCACTCATGGAGCCTTTTGAGATCACCGTTAACGTCTTCCTGTCGGTACGGCTCACCGGAACGTGTCTTGATCCGGGCCAGAACAGCCTCCCGGCTTATCCGCCGGTTATTCTGAATCTCTATCGAGGCGACGACCTTATCCCGGGCCGCTAACGCCGGCCCGAGGAGCGCGAAGGCGCAACTTACCCCAAGTATCCATGCCAGGAGCCGGTTCAGGGGGTGGAGAAAACAGTCCTTATTCTTTAATCTCGGCGTAATCTTCAAAACGGGTGTATCTCTTGATAAAGGTTAACTTGATCTCCCCGGTAGGTCCATTTCTCTGTTTGGCCACGTTGACATAAGCCAAATTCTCCAGGTCGGGATCATCTTCGATCAGATCGGGATAGGCGCCCGGCCTCATGATCAGGATCACCAGATCGGCATCCTGCTCGATCGCCCCCGATTCCCGGAGATCGGAGAGGCGCGGGCGGCGGTCGGGTCGATCTTCCGGACCCCGGTTGAGCTGGGAGACCACCAGGATCGGGATCTCAAGTTCCCGGGCCAGAGCCTTGAGGGAACGGGAGATGTCCGAGACCTCCTGCTGACGGTTCTCACTCCGGCCCGTCGTCGCCTGCATGAGCTGGAGGTAATCGACAATTAGAAGATCGATATCGAACCGGGCCTTCATGTTACGGGCCCGGGCCCGCAGTTCCAGGTTGGTGGCTCCGGGCATATCGTCAATCCACATCCCCGCTTCCGAAAGACGGCCGGCCGCGTGGGCCAGCTTGACCATATCCTTGGTAGAGAGGAACCCTCGACGCAGGTTCTGGGCATCAACCCGGGCATTGGAACATAGCATCCGGCGGCCCAGCGCGTCGCTGCTCATCTCCAGGCTGAAGATGCCGACCCGCTTCTTTTCTTTCAGGGATGCATGTTCGGCGATGCCCAGGGCGAGCGCGGTCTTCCCCATTGAGGGGCGACCCGCCAGTACCGCCAGTTCGGAAGGCTGGAGCCCACAGGTAAGATTATCCAGGTCCCGCAATCCGGTGGCCAGACCCGTTACCATCGCCTGGCTCCCTTCCCGGGCCTCGATCTTCTCCATCACTTCCTTGATCAGCTGGCGCATGGGGATCAGCTGCTCTTTTAGACCACGCTGAGTCAGCTCGAAGAATTTCTTCTCCACCTCGTCCAGCACCACCGCGGTATCCACCGTCTCCTGGTAGCAACGGTTGACAATCCCGGTTGAGGTCGCGATCAGGTCCCGGAGCATCGACTTCTCCTTGACAATCTTCAAGTGGGAGTCGAGATGAGCGGTCGTGGGGATATATTCCATCAAGGTGATGATATACTCCGGACCACCGATGGCATCGAGCTCTCCCCGCTTCTTCAGGGCATCGGTCAGGGTAATTGGGTCCACCGGCGTATTTGTATCGTAGAGGGCCACGATAGCGTCGAATATCTTCCGGTGGACGTTCTGGAAGAAAGACTCCGCATTGATCTCATGGATGACCCGGGGGATCGCCTCCTGATCCAGCAACATCGCCCCCAGAACGCTCATCTCCGCTTCGAGATTGCGGGGTTGGGC
>JAVCDH010000060.1 GCA_030765805.1 Candidatus Euphemobacter frigidus | reverse complement strand
TGATTAAGAAGTATAGACCAGACCTCTGGAAACAATATTGGCTTAAGAAGATGGGCATTCATGGCTATCTCAACATCTGGGTCCAAAGCGTCAAAATAGTCTCAGGCGTCAACATTTGAACGATACCCAAAAATTAAATAAGGAAGGGATCGAGGTCGAGTATGACTATCCCAAGGTGCGCACCCACGACAAGCTGGTGGTGGTGGATTGCAAATATACCGTAGTCGGAGCCCATAACTGGACCGAGGCGGCTCTGACCGAGCAGAATGAGTCCTCGATCTTGATCAAGTCGGAGGCGATAGCGAAAGATTTTCTCAAGCATTTCTATCAAATCCACGATCAGACCGAGAAGTATGTGAAGATGGGGTGGTAGGGGGGAGTGATCAGTAAGCCAGTAAGCGGTAAGCGGTAAGTAGTAAGCGGTGAGTAGTGGGAGGAACCAGTAATCGGTAATCAATAATCTGTAACCCGAGCGGCTCGGCCGCTCCATACTGATTGCCGATCACTGGTTACTAGTTACAATGGAAAAAAGAATTAAAAGATGAAAACACCGATCATAATTTTAATCTCAATAATAATATCATTCTCAACTTGTCTCCCCCAAGCCTTCCCCCTCCCGGTGGATGAAGTCAAGCCCCTGATCAAGCAGGAATATTACCCGGAAGTGCTGGACCTGATCAAACACGCCGAGAAGTCCATCTATCTGGTGATGTACGCGGTCCAGCTCCGGGGCCGGGATGATAAAGATAAGGTCAACACTCTGCTCGAGGAGTTGATCGAGGCGAAGAGACGGAGAGTAAAGGTGAAGGTAATCCTGGAGACGAGCGGGAAGGAGAGCTGGGGTGAGTATATCACCGGGATCAATGATGAAGTCAAGAAAGTGTTACAGAGGAATGGGATACAGGTTTATTTAGACGATGATAAGACGACCACCCATGTAAAAGTGCTGGTAGTGGATGATGAAGTTACGGTGTTAGGTTCCCACAACTGGACCTTCGCGGCCTTCGCGCGGAATAACGAATCCTCGGTCAAGATCAAATCAAGACCGGTGGCCCAGAAATACATCAGCTATTTTTATTCGATCAAACGATAGGAGCAAGGCAATGGATAAATTTGACAGACCGTCCCGTAAAGAATACATTATAAATATCATCCTGAGCCTCATCATGTTCTTTGGCATAGCCTTGTTTATCATCTTCGTAACCCGGCCGGACGTAATCGAGACACCGGCCCACGCCTGGGATTCCGGCTCGGATCCCTACGAGTCCCCACCTCCCGCCACGCCGCAACCATCAGCGAAGCCAACGATTGCGCCAACGGCTGCACCAACTGTTGCCCCGACAGTTGCTCCAACAATTGCTCCGACGATTGCACCAACTATTGCCCCAACAGTTGCCCCGACGGCTGCACCAACAGTTGCGCCAACGGCTGCACCAACTGTTGCCCCGACAGTTGCTCCAACAATTGCTCCGACTGTTGCCCCGACAGTTGCACCAACTGCTGCTCCGACCGTTGCACCAACGGTTGCTCCAACCGTTGCACCAACGGTTGCTCCAACGGCGAAACCAACGCCATTAACCATTAACCATTAATTGTGATAATCTTGGAGATATCCCAGAGTCAGAGAGATATGGAGAATGGAAAGAAGTTTGCAGAGCATGTGCAAATAAAGATTATCCTAAGCCTCGCAGTCTTATAGACGCGATCGAATGGCGCAACGCCATTCATGCATGTGCTGCAGGATACATATAGAGTGGTGAGGAGAAACAGGCACTGAGTGATATAAATGTAAACTAAATAAAACAAGGAATAACCATGAAAAATAAGAAGTTATTTTGTGGCTTTATTATAATCATAATTGTTATAGCAGTCTTTTTATTTATTTTTTGGAAGCCGCTGAAAGAAAAATCTGAAGAAGAATATTTATACGATAGGCTTAAAAAGTCCGGTCTGAGCGGAAAAAAAGAAATAATAGATAAGTTTTTTAAAACAACTAAACTTGGTAATGGGTCGATGGAGAAATATTCAAAGTGGGCGATAATCGAGTTAAAAACCGGTGATCAGGAGACTGAAATTTTAGCTTTAAAGGTACTTGCTGTCACGCATAGATTTGTGCCCCCAGCCTTAGAGCAATCAATAGTTGATAATGTAATTCCAATGTTGAAAAGCGAAAATCCCAAGATTCAAAGAAGTGCGGTAACTATACTGGGCTACAGTGGCAATAGAAAATCTATTCCTCCTATAATGAATTTACTTGAATCGGAGGCTGAGGGTGTAAAAGGTATTGCAATAATGGCGCTTTGGCGTCTTGAGCCGGAGCAAGATTCTTCTCGAATTCTGCAGATGTATAAGAAAGAAAAGAATGATTTCGATAAATGGGCTTATGCGGTTTTGTTGGGAATGATGGGTAATCCAACGGGCCAAGAAATTCTTTTTGAACACTTAGGGAACGAAGATGATTTTCATGGGGTATATTCTGGAATTGCGTTAATTAAACTGGGGAATTTATCAGTTATTCCAATAACTTTAAAACTTATCGATGAATATGAAACTCCTTGGTTTTATCAAGAAGATGCATTAGCTGCATTAAGAGAAGTAACAGGTGTTTCATTTAATTTTGATAAGGATGAGCCTATTGATGATCCTCCCGAGGTTAGACTAAAAGTAGTTAAGAACTGGATTAATTGGTGGGAAGAGAACAAAGACAAATTAATCTGGAATCCAAAAAAACGGAAGTATATAAGCGTCCGGTAAACCGTATATCCAGGGAAGAGCTTTGTCCTAAAATTCCCACTTGACGCAAAACCTTTAATGGGTGACCCCCTCTTGCTCGACCCCCCTCTTGCCTTGCAGTTTACTGCCTTTTATTATTTTGCGATACTCTCTCTTCATGTTATATTCATGGGCTTGAGATAAGCAGGACTCCCTTCGACTCCGCTCAGGGTCTTCGAGAAGTCCTGCGCTACAGTAAACTCTCGGTAGAACCGGAGTTGGCTCTTAATATAAAAATGAACAGATGTGTGAATTATGAGATGGACGGAGACATTTATTACGACCCAGCGGGATGATCCCCAGGAGGCCGAGATCCCGAGTCATAAGCTGATGATCCGGGCCGGGATGATACGTAAGCTCGCTTCCGGCCTCTATACCTTCCTGCCCCTGGGATTGCGGGTTCTGCGGAAAGTGGAAGCAATTATCCGGGAAGAGATGAACCGGGCCGGGGCTCTGGAGATTCTGATGCCGATTCTCCAGCCCAGAAACCTCTGGGAGCGGAGCGGGCGGTGGGAGGGGATGGATGATATCATGCTCAAGGCCCGGACTCACCAGGGAAGGGAGCTGGTCCTGGGTCCGACTCACGAAGAGGTGGTCACCGACCTGGTTGCCCGGGAGATCAGCTCCTATAAGCAACTCCCCAAGAACCTCTATCAGATCAACACCAAGTTCCGGGATGAGATCCGTCCCCGGTTCGGGGTGATGCGCTCCCGGGAGTTCATCATGAAGGACGCCTACAGTTTCGACTATGACGACGCGTCCGCCGAACGGAGCTATCAGCAGATGTTCGATGCCTATACCAGGATCTTTGAACGGTGCGGGCTCAACGCGATGGCGGTGGAAGCGGATACCGGGATGATGGGGGGGAACCGGTCCCAGGAGTTCATGGTCCCGGCCGAGACGGGAGAGGATGCCATCGTCCTCTGCCCAGAGTGCGGCTACGCCGCCAACGTGGAGCGGGCCGGGAGGAAAGAGGAACCGGTCCGGGTCACCCGGACGAAGCAGACGATCGAGGAGATCGATACCCCGGAACTTCGGACGGTCGAGGAGCTGGCGGCGTTCTTTCAGACCACTGCCGACCGGTTCATCAAGACTTTGATCTACACCGCCGACGGAGAGCCGGTGGCGATTTTAATCCGGGGGGACCGGGACGTCAACGAGTCCAAACTCCGCCGGTTTCTTGGCGTGGAGGAGTTGGAACTGGCTGATGAGGAGACGATCCGGAAGATCACCGGGGCGCCCCTCGGCTTCGCGGGACCGGTCGGCCTGGAGGGGGTGAGGATCATCGCCGACTACAGCGTCGCTCATATCGCCGCCGGTATTACCGGGGCCAACCGGAAGGATACGCATCTCATTAACGTGAATATCGATCGCGACTGCGCGATCAGAGAGTACCATGATCTTGCTATTGCCCAAGAAGGGGACCTTTGTCCCCGGTGCGGCTTGCCGATGACGTTCAGGCGGGGGATTGAAGTGGGGCACGTCTTTAAGCTGGGCACCAAGTACAGCGAAGCCTTGAGCGCGATGGTGAAGGACGAGTCCGGCCGCGAGAAACCGGCCATCATGGGATGTTACGGAATCGGCGTCAGCCGGACGGTGGCGGCCATCATCGAGCAGCACCACGATGAGAAAGGGATTATCTGGCCGTCCCCGGTGGCCCCTTACCAGGTCCTGATCCTGGCGATCAACCCCGCCGACGAGGCAGTGTCCGGGGCGGCCGAAGGGCTTTATAAAGAACTGACGAAAAAGGGTATGGAGGTCCTCTACGACGATCGCCCAGTGAGCGCCGGCGTCAAGTTCAACGACAGCGATCTGATCGGAATATCGGTCCGGATCACCGTCGGCAAAAAGTTCATCCGGAGCGGGGGGGTTGAGGTGAAGCGACGGGATTCGGAGGAAGTTCACTCACTCCCGCCTTCGGAGGTTACCGAACTGGTGGAAGAAATGCTATCTTTGATATAGAGGAAATCTCTAATTCTGACATAAGGACTACTCGCGCCAAAAAAATTATTCTCGGCTAATTCCGTATTTCCGCATAATTTGGCTCCGGCTTCCGACACCGGGATCAGCATCCTTGATTCGAAATCCTACCAATCTCATAATTTCCGAAAGATAGAATACCCCATATTTATCTCCCTTGAAAATCAAAACTTTGTTTCTATTTTTCATCCTCAACTCTCGCCAGAAT
>JAVCDH010000014.1 GCA_030765805.1 Candidatus Euphemobacter frigidus | reverse complement strand
AAGATGACCCCTTCCCGGATTCCGACGATGAACCTGTAATTATGGCTTCGTAAGTCGTCGCCGGCTCCGGCCCGTCCCCCTTGCGTTTGCCGCCCGCCGGTTTTCTCCGGAAACCGCCTTTAAGTCAGGGCGTAGGGCATTAAACAGACCCCCGGCCTGTCCGATCGTACTTTCAGTTTGCCCTCGCCGTGCATTTCATCCATAATGCAAACCTTAAAACCGGCTTTTTATCCCGGAAAAGGGGTGATCGCTAAAAAAGCACGAAAAGCGATTTCTTATCAATGACCTGCTCGGGAGCCTCTGCGATCTCACCAGTGGCAGCGGCGACAAGGGGACCCCGATCGTCCTCGTCCAGGGGTACTTCGACGACTTCTCCTCCGAGTAGAGGGGCGGGTGTTTATCGTCTTATCCCGTTAGCCTTCGGCAACAACCTTCCCAGAGGGCCTCTTGACGGGTCAGGCGAGTGATCTTGATGTCGGAGACGCGGCTGGCGAGGTTCACCAGGAGTGCGGGCAGCCTCTCCCGGTTCTCCCGGCGGAGGATCTCCTCGATCTCGTCGGCCAGCTCCGCGGCCCATTCCCACTCGGTCTCGAAGTCGGCCGCCTTCTTCCAGTAGCCCCGCTGGTCCCAGGCCTCGGTAGACTCTAGGACTGTTGAGCGGACCTCCCGCAGGCAGAAGACGACCATCGCCAGCATGTCCTTCGCCTTCTCGTCGACCGAACTCTTCTGCATCAGCCGCCTCTGGATCTCGGCCACAGTCCTCATCAGATGCCGCCGCCGCTTTCCGGGGCTGTTGCTATTGATCACCCGTGCCATCAGACTCACGTCTCCTTTTTTATGCGTTTGCGCTCGAGTTAGTGTCTCTGGGGAAGAACCCCGGCTGCTTCTCATTTTTTATAATCACGAAATCAGAGAGAAGGATTAAAGCCGCACTCTTCTACCACAGAAGAGCCGGAGAACACAGGAATTTTCCGCGGACCGAATTACGCCTAGGGTCCGCTCCGCAAGATTTGGCTTTGTGTCTATCCGGGAGCTTGGTAGAATCCGCAAAATCCGATTTCTATAACCGGAGGATAGATCCGGTGGCCGGATAGAATCTTTTGTTTACATTTAATCCAGGATAAGAATAAAGGGGCGCTAAATAAAGAATATCTTAAAAAAGTACTGGGGCTATGGCGATTTCCTCCCCCTCCAGGAAGAGGCGATGAAGTGCGTTCTCTCCGGGCGCGACTCCATCGTCGTGCTGCCCACCGGGGGAGGGAAGTCGCTCTGTTTCCAGGCCCCGGCCCTGGAGATGTCCGGTCTGGCAATAGTGGTCTCGCCGCTGATCTCCCTGATGAAGGACCAGGTTGACGCCCTGGCGGAGTGCGGTGTCCCGGCGGCCCGGATTGACAGCACACTGACCGGCAGGGAGAAGTCCGAGATATTTTCCCGGATCCGTGCGCGTGAGGTTAAAATTGTTTATCTCTCCCCGGAGAGAATCATGACGGACGGATTCACTGAATTTCTTCGGGACACCCCGCTCTCTTTTATCGCCGTCGATGAGGCCCACTGTATCAGTCACTGGGGTCACGATTTCCGGCCGGAGTACCGGCAGCTGGGAAGACTGAAGAAATATTTTCCGGGCATTGCCCTGCACGCCTACACCGCCACGGCCACCGAGCCGGTGCGGCGGGATATCGCCCGGCAGCTGAAACTGGAAAGACCGGAAGTTCTGGTCGGCTCGTTCGACCGGCCCAATCTGATTTACCGGGCCCGGCGCCGGACTGCCCGGCTGAAGCAGGTCTGCGAAGTGCTGGCCGGCCATCCGGGGGAATCCGGTATTATTTATTGCATCCGGCGCCGGGACGTCGACGAACTCTGCGCGGCCTTGCGGGAACGCGGCTACCGGGCGGTACCCTACCATGCCGGGATGACCGCCGGAAATCGGAAACAGAGCCAGGATGCTTTCATTGAGGAGAAGGTTGACATCATCGTGGCCACCGTCGCGTTCGGGATGGGTATCGATAAGTCGAATGTGCGTTATGTTATCCACACCGGTATGCCCAAGTCATTGGAGCATTACCAGCAGGAAAGCGGCCGGGCCGGCCGGGACGGCCTGGAAGCCGAATGCCACCTTTTTTACTCGGGGGAAGACTACGTTATCTGGAAAAACCTGATGGGAGACCTGGAGCCGGAAGTTCAGTCGGTTGCCCGGGAGAAATTAAACCGGATCTATGAATACTGCACCGGGATAACCTGCCGGCACAAGGTTCTGCTTGAGTACTTCGGGCAAAGCACCGATCAGGAAAATTGCGGGGCCTGCGACGTCTGCCTGCATGAACTGAATTTGATGGAGGATTCTCTGGTAATTGCCCAGAAGATTCTCTCCTGTGTGGTCCGTCTCCGGGAGCGTTTTGGAGGAGATTATACCGCCCAGGTCCTGACCGGTTCGCGGGATAAGAGGATCCGGGAAAATTCCCACGACCAGCTCAGCACTTACGGGCTGCTCGCCGATTTTTCCCGTCCGGCTGTCCGGGGCTGGATTGAACAACTCACTGCCCAGGGGTATATCCTGAAGACGGAAGAATACGGTGTGTTAAGAATTCCGCCCGCGGGTTGGGAGGTTATGCGGGGTCGGGAAAACCCCCGGCTACTCCAGCCGCCCGAAAAGAAGGCCCGGGCCGCGGTCTCCCGGGCTATAAAAGATTCCTGGGAGGGTGTCGATAGAGGCCTTTTCGAGGAGTTGAAGAAGTTGCGCCGGGCAATCGCGTCAAAGAACCATGTTCCGGCTTACATTATCTTTGGTGATGCCGCGCTGCGGGACATGGCTCGCCGATGTCCCTCAACCCGGGTTGGATTCCTCCGGGTCACCGGCGTGGGGGAGACGAAGAGCCGGAAGTATGGCGAGGATTTTCTCGATCTCATCAAGGATTACTGCGTCTCGCACGGACTGGAGATGGATGATGCGGTTAAAAAAGAAATTCCCCTCTCAAGGTCGCGGCGATGACCTTGTCGTTGTCGCTGTCTCCCCGGGGGTTTAAAACATATTGCAGGTCGGGGGTAAGAGCCAGAAATTTGGAGAACGCGACCCGGTAATATGCCTCGAAGTGTACTTCGGTCCCGCTGTTTCCGGTGAGCCGGTTTGAGAAGAGACCGGCGGCTCCGAATCCGAAGGTGTCGTCCTGGCGGGAGGGGATAAGTCCTTCCAGGCTGACCCCTCCCGACACGAACCAGGGTGCTTCATAGACCTTTTTATTCTGGTAGCCCCCCCGGGCGAAGATCCCCGCTCTTTCCCGGACCTCCTGATCGATGCTTATCCCGATCCCCCATCGCTGGCCGGTCCCTTCCCCGTCAAGCCGGGGGCAGTCATAGGAGAAATTCCACCCGTAGAGGCGGTAGTTCCCGCCCCGTCCGTTGATCTTGGGCGAGTAGGTAAGTTGAGCTCCGTAAAATGGGTTTTTGAACAGATCCTCCCAGGCGCTCTTCTGTTCTTCTTCGGGGAGCGCTTCCCAGGTGATTGATTGCAGGACGAAGGCTAACTCCAGGTCCTCGAGGGGAAATCCGCCGACCGCGAGAGTGGGCCCGTAACTGCTTTCATTGTCCAGGAAAGGATTATCGACGAAGGGCTGCCCGACGAACTGGGACCTCTGGTCATTGGCGTATTTGTTCAGGTCAATGAAGGATTCGGGATAGTTCTTTCCGACGGAGATATAGAGCCGGTCCTCGAGGAAATTTTGCCTGTATAAGGCCTTCTGGACCCGGAACTCCTTGTTGTGAGCCAGCGTAAAGTTTTCGTCCACGGTTGAATAGAGGGCGTTGGAGTAGAATCCCTGGGAGTCATTCCCGTTTTGAACATATCTCAGTCTGACCAGGAACTCACCCCCCTCAATCGGTTCCCATTCGAGATAAAACTCGGGGGAGACGCCGGCGTTGTTTTCGTCCTTGTACTTGACCCCCCCGATAGTCCCGCTGTTGATCCACTGGTACCAGATAATGGCGTTTCCGTGGATGGAGAGCGTGCCGAACCTTCCTTTTAAAGCTTCGGTTATCAGGTTGATCTTATCCTCTCCCCCGGGAACTTTTTTCCCCTTCACTGTCTCGGAAGAGGCTGTCCGGGCTACGAAGATGAAGCTCAGAAAAACAAGCAACACGATCAAACGGTATTTTTTCATTTTTTTACCTTGTTTAAGAATGTTCACGCTTATCCACCCCGCTATTTGTCTCCTTCGAAGAGTGTCCAAGGCTGCTCGGGCCGGCTGCGCAGATACCCTTTCAGGTCGGCGTACTGGATATGTTCCGCGAGGAACTTCTCCGCGTCGAAAGGCATCCCGGAGGAATTGCCCCAGCGCGCCCAGAGGGACATCTTGTCGGCCAGTTTGCTGTCAGTCACCTTTCCATCCAGTGTCCCGTGCGGCGCGTACGGCTTCGGGCGGGAAGGGTCGCTCATGAAAGCCCGGTCATCCAGATCGTAGTGTCCGTCAATCGTGCGGGAGCAGGGATTGTCGGGTTTCTTCAGGTACACATCGTAGTGATCGGCGAGAATCTCCCGGGCCGTGTCCACGTCGATCTTCCCGTGGTATTCTTTCATCAGTTCGGTCAAGCGCACCCGGCGGGCCCCCGTATGGCGCCGGATGTCGTCATATCCGGTGTTGGAGCACTCCAGGTTTCTGATTTGCGGGTCTATTGGGGCGTTGAAACCGATGAAGTAACCGTTCTTCGTCCGGACCACGCTGTTGAACTTGAGCCCCAGTTCGAACCGCATGATCTCCCCGGTGTTGATATCTCCTAAAAGCCAGCTCGACGCGTTGCCTCCGTTGTTTCCTTCCTTCAGATGCTCAACCACCTCGTCCAGGGTTTTTGAGTACTGCATCGCTTTGCGGCACCGCACGAAGCTCGGGATTCCCCCTTCTCGGTAGGCGTTGAATCCGCATATGGTAGTCTCCGTCCCCAGGATTCCGGCGCCGGTGAGAAAGAAGTCCGTATTGCTGTCGAGGTGGC
>JAVCDH010000067.1 GCA_030765805.1 Candidatus Euphemobacter frigidus | reverse complement strand
TAGGAGAAGGGGAGGTAACGATGGTAACATCCTCCTCTAAAAAAGATCCTCGGAATCTGGTCCTCCCGGTTCGGTTTCAGGGGAACCTTCTCCTGGAGGCTAAGGTGGATAATGTCTCACCGGCGGGTGACGCCGAGCTTGTTGTCTCGTATAAGGATTTCCATCTCACCGTTACCAATCAGGTCCGCGACCGGGTAATAACCATAACTATCACCGACCGGCTTATGCGGATAATGGAAGGGGAGTCGGTTCGGGAGGAGATAGCCGCCGGTGAAGATGATTTCCCTCTTGCCGGTATTGGGGGAGAGAAGTTCAGTGTGGAGATTGACCGGCGCGGGAAGATCATCAAAGCCCAGTCTCCCCCCCCTCCGTCGCGCTCATTCCCATATATGAATTTCTCCGATCTCCTAGAACGGATTCAACCCGAGTTCCCGAAGGCAGAGCTTCCAGTTGGGGCAAGTTGGTCGAGAGAGGTTGAGGTAACGGTTCCCGGGCTGGGGCGCCCCTGGGATAAAGGAGAGACCTGGAAGCTCAAACTGAACTCAACTTTCCGGGGCTTCAAGGGGAGCCGGGAGCGGTTTGCCATCATCGATCTCTCCGGTCAATTTGAACAGAAACCCGAACCGGGAGAAGAGATCGACCGGCATGCCGGTCTACAAAGCTCTTTTCATGCCTTGACCGGTTCGTTTGAATTTGATATCAAGAATGGACGGGTACTTGCCAGCCATAGTAGATTGAAACAGGAACTCGATATCCTGATGGCGATTGACCGGGTGATAAAAGGAAAGGAAATCAGGGTCCGGATAGACGATACCATGGATATTACCACCCGATTGATCGGTTCCCGGAATTAAATCATCAAACAACCAGACTATGCAAAATAAACGGTAAGTTAAATTAGCCCCGCCAGGGGCGGGGCTAATTTATAGGAGGACATAATGAATTATCTGAGAAACCACGGAGAGGTGTTTCTTCTTGTCATCATTATCATCACAGCCGCCCTCTGGGGCCTGTCTCAGCTCTTCCCCCCTCTGAGCACGCCCCAGAAGATATTCTTGCTTGTGATGTTGGTCTTCTGGGTGGTGAGCTTTGCCTATTGCCTCTTCCGCTCTGAATTTCCATTCTTCCGGAAAAATGCAAAGACGATCGGGCTTACCCTTCTGTTCGCGTATGTTATTATCCTTGGATTGGCCACGATCTCGGAAATTTTTGAATTTGATTGGTTTTACTGGATTTAAATTTTTCCTGCGGAAAAATTTAAATTGTAAGGGCGGGCCTTTGTGCCCGCCCTTTTATATATAAGCGGGGCAACTATAGAAATATCGTAGCTGTCGACCTTTCCCGATAGGGACCCCGCCGAAGGGGAGTCCCATTCCCGGTAGGGACCCCGCCAAAGGGAAGTCCCACCGGGACCGGGGCGGGTCGACAGAATTATTGTCCCGATGGCAATCGGGATTAGCCTCAGGCTGAGAATTCCAAACCAGCAAATTAGACGGTTTTTTTATGCCAAGAAAAAGCTTGATCCTTTCCTGCTTTACTGCCGCGATCTTATTGTCGGGTTGCCAGAAACCCGTTTTATATAAAGAGACCCGAATGTTGATGGGGACCGTGCTCTCAATCGAAGTAGCGGCTCCCTCCACCGAGTCAGCCGTCGCCCTGATGCCGAAGCTATGGGCGGAGTCCGAGAGACTGGATAACATCTTCAGCCGTTATATCCCCGGCAGCGAGATTAACCTGATCAACCGGGAGGCCGGCCATGAACCCGTTCCGGTGAGCACGGATATGATGACGGTCTTCACCCGGGCCGGGGAGATCAGCCGGTTGACGGGGGGAGCGTTTGATATCACCGTTGGCCCGCTTATGGAGCTGTGGGGCTTCTTCCCCAAGATAAAAGGGAAGGTGCCCCCGGAAGCGGAGGTGAAGAAGGCACTCTTACGGATCGGATGGCGCTCGGTCGAGTTGAATCCGAGCCGGCAGACGATCCGGTTTCTACTCCCGGAGATGGAAATAGATCTGAGTGCGGCAGCTAAGGGTTATGTCGTGGATCGGATCATCGCTTTACTGGTCGAAGAAGGTATTGAAAGCGCCCTGGTCAACGCGGGGGGTGATATCTACTGTCTGGGATATGCTCCCGGGGGTCGCCCCTGGAAAATTGGGATGGAGCATCCCCGAAACGAAGAGGATCTGTTGACGGTCCTCGAGCTCCGGGATCGGGCGGTAGCTACTTCCGGGGATTACCGCAATTATTTTATCCGTAACCGGCGCCGTTATTCACACATAATTGATCCCTTTACCGGTGGCCCGGTCCGGAACGGCGTAGTGGGAGCCAGTGTTCTGGCGGACGACTGCCTGACCGCCGACGCCCTGGCCACCGCGATATTTGTAATGGGAGCGAAGAAGGGAATGGAACTGATCGAGAGCATTGAAGGTGTGGAAGGAATCATCGTCACCGAGGAGAGAGATGAGATCAAGATGCGTTTTTCAAAAGGGTCCGCGATTAAATTAGATGAAAAAAAGTTATCAAGATAAGTTCCTGTACTGGATCAAACAGGAGAAATTCGTTCTGGGGATTATTCTCCTTTCGATCATCCTGTTGGTCTCTACTTCCCCCGGGGTGGAGAAGGGGACTTCCAGCGGAGTCGACTTCTCGACCCGGGTAGAGCTCTATAAGATGGTCAACCTGAAAGAGGCGCCTCCGATCCCGGCGATGCTCTTCCGGCTGCTGAGCCTGATCTTTCTTACCATGGCTGTCTCCGGCATCGCCTTGAATATCCAGAGTATCGCCGGGCGCTACTGGAGACTCTTTCCCCCGGGGCCGTCTCCCCCAACTTACTGGGGGATCTGGCCGGTGATAAAAGTGGCTGTGTATTTTATCTTTATCCTCCTGCTCTTCCAGAGGCTGGAGACGTCCCTCTTCAGCGTCTTTGGATTTGGCCGATTGAATGTCAATTACTTCCTGCTCCTGGTCAATGCCTTCTTCCAGTTTGCCATCCTGATCATTCTGGTCGTCACTTTCCTGGAGAAGTTCTGTTCCCCCGGCATAGTCCCCGTTGGCGAGACCTCTCCCGGTCGCGGGACCCCGGCGCGAATTCTGGGAGTCAACCGTAAAGAATGGTCCCGGAGTATCAGGCAAGCCCTGAGAGGCTATATCATCTTCTTCCCCGCGCTGATTATTTTAATTATAGCCTCGCTGGCGATTACCAGATTACTGGGGATTCCCTTCCAGACTCACCCGCTGGTTCAGCCGTTGCTGGAAGCGGGTAAGACCGGCTTGATCTGTCCTCTGTTCGCGGTCGGTATTCTGATGGGCCCGCTGGCGGAGGAGCTTTTCTTCCGAGGGTTGCTCTTCCCGGCCCTGAAGAGAAGGCTGAGCGTTTCCTGGTCGGTTGTTATCAGCGCCGCTCTCTTCTCAACCCTGCATCTGAACTGGGCCGGATGGCTGCCCATCTTCGGGCTCGGGATCCTCCTGGCCTATAGTTATGAAAGAACCGGGTCCATACTGGTTCCGGTCTTTATCCATGTGATTCACAATGGACTCTTTTTGACGTTTGCGGTATTGGTATTTAAGATAAGTGCATAACAACAATGATATAAGAGAGGCGAGTTTTATCATGGAGATCAAGACGGTTGAGATGGGAGATGGGGTGGTCAGAATTATCGATCAGACATTGCTTCCGGGAAAGTACGAGATCCGGGAGATCAAGACTAAAGAAGAGATGTGGGAGGCGATAAAGATGCTCCGGGTCCGGGGGGCGCCCGCGATCGGGATCGCGGCGGCCAAGGCGGTTGCGGTCGAGATGCTCCGCTCGGAGACCCGGGACCCGGATGAATTCCACCGGGAATTGGAGAAGGTCACCGATTATCTGGCCACCTCCCGTCCGACCGCGGTCAATCTCTTCTGGGCGCTCGATCGGATGAAGCGGGTCACCCGGAAGAGCCGGGAACGCTCCGTCGAGGAGTTAAAAGAACTCCTGCTCCGGGAAGCCCACGCGATTCTGGAGGAAGACCGGGCGATGTGCCGGGCGATCGGGGAGGCCGGCGATGCTCTGATCAAAGACGGGGCCGGTATTCTCACCCATTGTAACGCCGGAGGCCTGGCCACCTCCGGTTTCGGAACCGCCCTGGCCCCGATCTATGTCGCCCATGAGAAAGGGAAGCGAATCCGGGTCTTTGCTGATGAGACCCGTCCGCTTTTGCAGGGCGCCCGGCTTACTGTCTGGGAGCTGATGCATGTGGGGGTGGACGTGACACTGATCAGCGACAACATGGCCGCCCAGGTTATGAAAGAAGGGAAGATCGACCTGGTGATCACCGGGGCCGACCGGGTCGCGGCCAATGGTGACGCCGCCAACAAGATCGGGACCTACGGAGTGGCTCTCCTGGCCCGCGCTCACGGGATTCCCTTCTACATAGCCTGGCCCGCCTCCACACTTGATCTATCCCTGGTCGACGGCGGGAAGATCCCGATCGAGGAGCGGGGGAAAGAGGAACTTACCTCATTCGGTAACGTTACCGTGGCCCCTGAGGGGACAAAAGCCTACTGCCCCGCCTTTGACGTCACGCCCCACGAACTGATCACCGCCTTCATCACCGACCGCGGCCTGATCTATCCGCCGTATAAAGAGAATCTCAAGCAATTTGCTACTTAAGCAGTACAATTGTTTACAGTACGATTATCATCATATTTGTTACTCAACCTCTTTCAGCCCCTGCTTAATCGGGAATCTCTTACTAGGGCTGACTGAACCCAGGAAAATAGTTGACAGTATCATGCTATTTTTCTATTGACATGAATAAGAAAAAGATGTTTATATAATTTCTCCTAAACTCAATCCAGAAGAACCTATGAATACATCAGGCATCTTCAATTCTCTATCTCTCTCTCTCTCTCTCTCTCTGCGTAGCAAGAAGTTACAACAACAAAGTATTTCTTATCCCGGACTGTGTTCCTGTCCGGGATTTTTTTATCTCTTAATATTTTCCTGAGGAAAATATTAGGTTAGATCACGATGAGAATGTGCAAAACAATTATTGTTGCCCTTACTCTTCTCATCAACTTCATAGATCCCTCCCCCGCCTCGTCCTACCCCCAGGAGGAGTTTAAAAAGGCCTACTTCCTGATCAAGGCGGGCTCGCTGGGTACATGGTTTACCCCTTGATCTAATAAAGGTAATAAAGAACATAAATCAAGCGGTGGCAAGATCAAAATTCGGGGATTAAGTTTTGGTGCTTTTTCAGTAAGAAGTGTCAAAG
>JAVCDH010000024.1 GCA_030765805.1 Candidatus Euphemobacter frigidus | reverse complement strand
AGACCTGTTTTTCCCGGTACGGTTTTCCCTGGCCGACAATCATTCGCAAAACATCCTGGACCGAATGATTGAACGGGATACGTCGGTCGTTATCCTCCGACAGTTTGATCGTGTTGAAGATATAATCTGCTCCCGTTCCAGGGATCAGGCTGCCAATAAAGAGCTTCCGATACGGGTAATCCGTCGGCAGATCCGTATATTCGTGCGTCGCGGATCCGAACGCATAGGACTTGATCTCCTTGTGCATCAGGAATCCGGTCGGTTCGACGGCCTTCTCGTCGAAAATGTTTGCGAGGACAGTCAAAAATCCCGCGGTCGACTCACAACCGCCCGCGTCCCTGTCGATCGTAATCTTGAGCTGCGGGTTTGTGAACTTTGCCGGGTTAAACGCGTATACCGGATCCCATAGGTGCCGGCCGAAATTGAGGTTGAACACCATCTCGGCGTTCATGCCGTTCAGGTAGATATTCTGATTTGCCGGCTCCATTCCGCGATGGTAGAAGTCGACCGCCTGGGCCTCCGCTCCGGAGAGTGAATAAAGCACGTCGCTCCCGTCCACGAGCTCGATCTTCGTTACGCACTGCGCGGCGAGCGCGTCGGGTGCACCGGACGAGGCCCCGGTGCTCTCATAGATAACCTGGAACTGAGAAACCGGATCGGCAAGATTCAGGTCGATGACCTTCGTTATGTCGGCCGCCACGGCCTCCCTATCCAGTATTGTTGCAAGTCTGTAATTCATAACCTTAAACCTCCTTTGTCCGGAGCCTGTCGGCAATCGCTTTTAGAACGAAATACACGAGCTGGAAAACGGAATTGCTTTTCAGTCCGGGAATGAGCGCCAGCCCCTCCGAAACCGCCAGGAGGGCGATGACTATACCTGTGATTATTGCCACATCCATGGTGCCCTCCGTTTTATGCGCCGATCTTCTCAGCTATCAGCGCGTTAACGACGCGTTTCACGCGGTCAAGGTTCCGGGGATCCCTGCGCGGGAACTTCGGCCCCAGGTCGACGCGCGCGATCGCTTCCCGGTATGGAGCGAAGCCCTTTTCGTAATCCGGACCGGCGATGTAGACGCCTTCCGCGAAGCGGCCGGGTCCTTTAGCGAGGGCTTTATCCTTCCACTTTTTGGTTCCTGCGGCAGTGACGCCCTTCGCAAACATGTCCTTTGCTGCGGCCGCGTCTACGCCGGCTTTCCAGTTTTCTTTCGCCGCGATTGTTTCGCTCTCCCAGTCTCTCCGGGGAGATTCGATGCCCTTTTTATAGTCCTCCGTTCTTTGCGGAGTTACTCTGGTCCATTTTTCTGTAATTCTGGCCATAGATTTTATTTCAGCCACGGCTAACACCTCCTATGTTTAGTTGTTGAAGATGGGGGTCGCGGGGGAAGCTTCCCCCGCGCAAATCCCTATGGCGGGAAGTGTGCTCTTTTCGCACAGGCTTGTCAACTGGAAAACCTCACTGATCAGTGAGGTTTTTTGGTCAGAGTGGATCTCCGGGCCGGTTTCAGGCTCAAAAGTGGAGCGCAGCGGCCGGGATCCAGCTACCGGCGCCGTACCAAAGTGGAGGTTTATGATTTCGGGTCATACTCGATATGGATATGGTCATCTTCTCCGATTACGTCAAAGTCTTTCCCCAGGGCCTTTTTCATATCTGCCAGCCTTCCAACCGGGTCATGCTGTGGGAGTCGTATATCATATGCTTGGTCTCCATAATGCAACGATCCGGCTCCGTGGTTTCCGTCGTCTGTCGCTGTTATTATCAGTTCTTCGCCGTCCTTCTGTAGCACTTCCTCCACAACGGGCAAGCTCCGCCGCGTGTGTCTCTCCAAACGTGCTATACTGACCCCTGCTTTTATTAACATTTTCTCCTCTTCCTGACCGGAGTGCATAAAAATGCAATTCGGCGTATTTGTTGTGGTTTTATTCTGTGCACTCCGGTAGACTCATCCCGGGCCTCCGGAGTGCACTCCGGAGGTTAACGCAGATTTTCGACCAGGGCTATCATCCTCCGTCGGCTCGTGTTCATCTCTTCCGGCGTCCACTTTGGTGCGACGTCGGGCGACTTCGGCCATCGTTTATCTTTGCCGGATAAAAACGCCAGCATGCGCTTTAATAGTTCCAGTGCACCGGCGACTTTTTTCTGTACGAGATATTTTACGCCTGCGAGCGTGAACGACACCATAGAAGAAAGCTGCACGAAAGTCCCGTCTGGCTGGCGGCGGTATCTGGTTTTCCTCCGGATCAGCCCCGCGCCTTCTGCGTCTGCCAGGCAATAAAAAAGCCAGCGTCGCTGTATCTGGATGCCGTGATACTCCGCTAGGAGTTCGCGGATCCGGTGCGCGCTGGCCTTAGTATAGTGCTTCGCCCCACTTTGCATCGAGGCAAAGAGCGATATCATCACTGCATGTTTGGTGTTATTCATTTTTTACCCTCGGGACTTTGCGGCCGCAAAAAAACGAGTTGTGATATTTTTACCACCCCCCGCGTCGTTTCGCAACTACATTCTTTACCTCCCCGGCCTTGTTGGGTACCATTGCCCCCCTCTCTTGTACTTCCTCGGCGTGTTGATCGGCTCATAAAAGCTCTTCCTGTCCTTGAGGTCGGCGCATATCAGGCAAGGCAACTGCCCGTCTGTGTTGTCTCGTTTGCACTTCGCCCGTATGCTTGTCTGGTAATACCTACACGATATGCAATTAACGGCCACGACTGATTTCCTCCTTTTTCTCGTCGTCCTTCTTGGGTCCAAAGACCCCTATGTATCTTCTTATCGTGTTATCTAAACAATCCACGAGCCTCCGGATTCGGCAGAGGGGTAAGCCCTCTTCTGCGTATTCTCTCAAATCTTTCTTGTCGATGTTTCGCATTATAGCTCCTTTCCCTGGCTGATTTTCTCCTTTATTTCCTCCGGGTCCATCCCGCAGTCAGTCAGCAAATCCCGGTATCTCTTCATCTCCGCCATTGCGTTATGCGCGAATTCCTCCCACCTTAAATTAGCGCGCTTCTCTTCCCGGAGCTCCTCGATAGTGTCCTCTATAAGAACTTCCCGCGCTGCCAGTGCGATTTTCACCGCGTCAATGAGATTATCCTTGTAAGCTACCCTTGACTTTAACACCCTGATTTCTTCCGCGTCCTTCTCTACCCGCTCCGTCCATTCATTTTCTACCATCTCTATTTTCTCCTTCCCCCCGTATGGCCGGTAGGACAGCCTTAATATATTAACCCTCGATCAATCCGTATACATCGTCTACATACAAGCAGTTCGTTATTCCGTTGAATATCGCGGAGCATTTCCGCCCCTTATATTCAACAACAATGTTGCTTGCGCTTTGCGCCGTCAATACCTTTACGATATCGAAGTCGCCTTTTAAACTGTTGATTCTCGCGCCCATCTCCTGCCCTTCCAAATATTCCATGATCTTAACCTCCCTTAGTTTTAATCCTCAAATCCAACTGGCACGCCAAAGTGGCTCGCCGCCTCGCTTCGGGTCTCCCCGAAGAAAGTACTAATCCCGTCGGAACAAAACCACCGGATTTGCTCCTCACCGACATCCGCATTCTCATCCTCAAAAACCTCAACTGCCTCTTTCCAAAATCTCAATTGTCTCATCGTCTTTTCCTCCCTTTCATTTGTCTTACTTATATATATAGCAAGTCCCGTGCCACTTTCAACCTCAATAAAACCAACTACTTACAAAATGGCTACCTTCTAAAAGTGGGGAAAATCCCCGCTTTCTGTGAGAATCCCCGGTTATTTTGCCCTTATCTCAATCCATAGATGTCCGATAACTTTTGTGTGAGGCATAACTGCGAGGACTCTATCTAATATCTGGACCGTAAACCTGCATAATGGCACACAAAATGCTTTCCCCCCTCTGCAGAGCCGCGGTTCTGTATCCTATAGATCGCACCGGGCGAAGCATGAGCCGGTGCATCCTTTTTGTTGATATATTATAATAGAGATATATTAGTGTGCATAGTTTATGCACTCCGGTGAAACCAGGGATCTTTCCGCCGCGGGCGCGGCCGGTTTTCTGTCCCCGTTCGCGCCTTATTTCCGCCAGCGACAATGTAGTACTTTTCCGCCGGGGAAAATTGTGCTATCAAGGCCATATCAACCCATGGAGGTGCGTATATGGTGAAGGCTGTTACGGAGACGATGGTAGAGGTTGAGCTGTCCCTCATAGACGAACCGAAGGTCATGGCGCGGCTGGAGATCGACCCTGTTTATATTTCAGAGCTGGCGCAGTCCATCAAAGAAGTCGGGCTGCTGCAGCCTATCCTATTGCGCTCGGACGGTGAACGGTTTGAGATCGTCGCCGGGCATTGCCGGTTTCTCGCCCATCGTAAACTTGAACTACCCAGGATCAAGGCGTTTGTCCGTAAGATGTCCGACCAACAAATGGCCCTTGCGCGCGCCACCGAGAACTTGGCGCGCGTCGATCTTTCCGCGGTCGAGGAGGCTCAAACCTATTCTGATCTAGTCCGAAAGCACGGAATGAGCATCGAGCAGATCGCGCAGAAGTTCGGCAAATCTCCCGGTACGATAAAGCGCCGCATGGACGTGCTTAAAATGCCGCCCGTGCTTCAAGAGGCGGTCCATAAGGGGCAACTTTCCATGTCTGCGGCCGAGGAGCTGTGGCCGATTTCAGACCCTGTAGATCTTGAATACTATTTGATGTTCGCCATTGAAAATGGTTGCACGAAAGAGGTCGCGCGTGGCTTTTGTAAGCAATGGAAGGACTCTCAGCGCCACGCCCAGGAGCCCGGCGCTCAGGGCGGGGGGGCGCCGTCGGTTTATCAACCGCGTCCGGTGTATATCCCTTGTGACCTATGTGAGGGTCCGTCGACGTTGGAGGAGATTCATCGTTTATCGGTTTGTCCGGAATGTTTCGCAACCATCAAAAAAAACATGTAGGAGGCCTAGCCATGCAGGAAGTTCAAAGAGTCTTGGAAATAGAGCGCGTTGTCAATCTCGTCCGGGGTTTTGGATGGGATAAGACCGTGGAAAACGTTGAGGGTGATAAAATCACCCTTACCATCGAGAAAACGATTGAGTCTCCAGTCCCACCGGAGTCTCAAGTGTAATTCGAGCCAATCCCCGGCGGCCGTGAGTGTTCCTTTTTTTGTCCGGTTCGGGGAACTCTCGCGGCCGTTTTCTTTTGCCTTTTCTGGCTTAACGCGCTACACACACAAGCAGCCAGGAGTCCTGGCGGGGGCCACGGGATAGTCTCTGACCTGTGTCCGTTAAATGTTTTCAGAACATTTCACGGTGCAGGTTAGACCCGTCGCCCGAAGTTTTCGGTCTTCTTCGAAAACCCGCCAGGACTCCTGGCTAC
>JAVCDH010000049.1 GCA_030765805.1 Candidatus Euphemobacter frigidus | reverse complement strand
TGGTAGGATTTCGAATCAAGGATGCTGATCCCGGTGTCGGAAGTCGGAGCCAAATTATGCGGAAATACGGAATTAGCCGAGAATAATTTTTTTGGCGCGAGTAGTCCTTATGTCAGAATTAGAGTATAGTTTCCTCTAAAGAGCTTTCTGGAATAGAATATATTATTATGGGGATTTTTTTATTTCCCGTACGGTCCCGGACAGTTTATATATTTTCCATTCTCGGGCAAATAATTTTTATCTTCGGAAGATGAATTATCAATGAAGAGACGACAATATATTCTGTTTTATTCTTATTTACTACTGGCCGGCCTGCTTCTTTTAACCGGGTGCGGAGACAAGGGGAAAGACCAGCCGAAAGAGAAAAAGCGGCCGGAACTGGAAGCCGTCTCCGCGCGGGAGACCTATAGCGAGAAAGGCGACCTGGGGGCACTGAACGAGCGGGGGATATTACGTATCCTGGTGCAGCAGGGAGCTGAAGGTTACCTCCCCAGGGAGGGTTCTCCTCTCAATCGGGAAAGGGAACAGGCGGCCGCTTTTGCCCGTTCCCTGGGGCTTAAGTCGGAACTGGTCTATCTCGAAGCTTTCGAGGAGTTGATCCCGGCCCTCCTGGCGGGGAAGGGGGATATTATTGCCGCCAATCTGACTGTTACCGAAGCCCGGAAGAATCTCATCTCCTTTACTCATCCACTTGATTATTCCCGGGAGCAGCTCGTGGCCCGGGCGGACGAGAAGAAGATCAGAAAATTGTCCGACCTTTCCGGCCGGACCGTGGGGGTACAGGAGGGGACCTCGTTTCGGGAGACGCTGGAGGGACTGCGCCGGAAGTACCCGGGGATTGAGATGAAGATATTACCGGGCCGTTTAATCGATGATGAGATTCTGGACCAGGTAGCCATCGGGAAGGTCGACCTGGTTATCGAGGATAGTAATATCATCGATATTGCTCTCAAGTACCGCTCCGATATTAAAATCGTCCTGGATCTAACCGGTGAACGGCCGCTGGCCTGGGGGCTCCGACCCGAAAATCCGGAACTGCTTAAAGCGATCAATCTCTTTCTTGAAAAAGAAAAGCTGAACCGAAGACACCGGGATGTTTATCTGGACGATCTTCCGGGTATCAAGGAGAGAAAGACTATCCGGATGCTCACCACCAATAACGCAACGACATATTTTCTCCTCCGGGGAAAGTTGATGGGATTTGAATATGATTTAGCTAAGAAATTCGCCGAAAAGCTCAAGCTCCGTCTGGAAGTTGTGGTCACCCCCGCCTATGATGATTTGATCCCCTGGCTTTTGGAAGGAAGGGGGGATTTTATCGCCGCCTTTATGACGATTAATCGGGAACGGGAAGAAAAGGGAGTCCGGTTCACCCGGCCCTATCATTATGCGGAGGAGATGGTGGTGGCCCGGGGGGACGACCGGAAACTCCGGACCCCGGAAGACCTGGCCGGCCGGACCGTGGTTGTGCGCCCGTCCAGTTCTTACCGGGAGAGCCTGGAGAGACTGAAGGGGGAGGGCATCAATCTAAAGATCGTCGCCGCCCCGCAGACCATGGAGACGGAAGAGATAATTGCCCGGGTGGCGGATGGGGAGTATGATTTGACCGTGGCCGATACTCAGATTCTGGAGATCGAACGGAGCTACCGGGATGATATCAAGGGTGTCTTTCCGGTCAGCAAAAAGATATCCCATGGCTGGGCGGTGCGGGCCGGGGATCAGAAGTTGCTCGACACCCTCAACGACTTTATCAAGAGGGAATACCGGTCCGCCTTCTATAATATTGCCTATAAAAAATATTTTAAAAATCCTCGGAAAGCTCAAAGCTGTGTGGATGAATATCTGGCAACCGTGAAAGACGGCCGGATCTCGCCGTATGATGATCTGGTCAGGAAATATACCGATAAGTATGGCTTCTTATGGCGACTGATTGTCTCACAGATGTATCAGGAGAGCCGGTTTAATCCGAAAGCGAAGTCGTGGGTTGGGGCTGAAGGACTGATGCAGGTAATGCCCCAAACCGGGAAAGAGTTTGGTTTTACGAAACTGGATGACCCGGAGACAGGGATTCATGCCGGGGTGAAGTACCTTGACTGGGTTCGCCACCGGTTTGATGATGAACTGGATACCCTCGACCGGATGTGTTTCGCCCTGGCCTCATATAACGCGGGGGCAGGGCATGTCCGGGATGCCTGCCGACTCGCCGAAAAGATGGGCTGGGATCCCCTCCGCTGGTTTAATAACGTAGAGAGGGCGATGCTGCTCCTGTCCCGACCAAGATATTCAAAGAAGGCCCGGCACGGTTACGTCCGCGGTCAACAACCGGTTGATTACGTCCGTCAAATTCGGGACCGCTACCAGGACTATCGGTCGTTGACTGGCGATTCGGAGGGGGAAGCGGGGCGGGGCTGGAACCGGATTGTGCGGAGTGAGAAATCAATCAAAAAAGAGGCGACCGTTGAGAAGTCCGAATCGGCACCGGATAGTGGTGATGGGAGAGGAGTAGCCGGGCCGTCGCGATCCCCTTTGCCCCCTCAGACACTCTACACGGTCCGGAAGGGCGATACGCTCTCCGCGATAGCCCGAAAATTATATGGAGATCGCAATGCCTGGAAGCTGATCTACAGTGCCAACCGCGATACGCTGGCCAATCCCCATCTGCTTAAGGTGGGACAGGTACTGAAGATACCGAGTGAGCAGTAGGCAGTAGTCAGTATTCCCAATCCCCAGTCCCCATTCCCTATTCCCCATTCACAACGCCCTGGTCAGGATCTCAACCAGTTCTCCCTCTGCCAGTTCAATCGGATTCCCTTTCATGCTGCTTGAATTTTTGGCCTTATTAACTACCTCAACGACATCCTCTGATGTGATGCCATACCCGCCCAGCGGGGGGACGGATAACGCATGGCAGAGATTTTGTACCCAGATGACACCGTCCCGGGCGGTTGCTCCGGGATTTCCGGTCAGAATTCTTGCCGCCTCCCGATAACGGAGAAGGGCAGGGGAGGAGGGTTCACGGTCCCTCAGGGCCCGAAGATTAATCTCCATGACATAAGGTAGTAGGCGGGCGCAGATAGCGCCGTGGGGGGCTTTAAACATACCTCCCAATGGTCCGGCAAAGCCGTGGGCTGCGCCCAGGCCCGCGTTGGCAAGAGCCAATCCGCCGAAGAGGCTGGCCAGAGACATATCACTCCTTGCGCCGACGTCGGTTCCATCCTCATACACTTGGCGCAACGAGTGGGCGACCCGTTGTAAGCCTTCCCGGCAGATCCCGTCGGTCAAAGGATTGCGTCTTCGGGAGACATAAGGCTCCAGCAGCTGGGTGAGGGCGTCGAGGCCGGTGGAGGCGGTGACAGCGGGCGGCATCGAGAGGGTCAGGAGGGGATCGACCAGCGCTATCCGGGGCAGCATCAGAGGGCTGCGCAGACTGACCTTGACCCGGTCTTCGGGGGAGAGGAGGACGCCGTTTCTGGTGACCTCGGCCCCTGTCCCGGCGGTGGTGGGAATAGCGATATAGGGGGCGGGGGGTTGGTCGATCTTCTCGCCCTTCCCGATCACCTCCAGGTAATCCATCAAGTTGCCGCGGTTGGTCAGGAGCGCCGCGATTACCTTTCCGGCATCAAGGACACTTCCCCCCCCGATCCCGATCACCAGGTCGCGTCCGGCCTGCCGTGCCTCCTCAACGAGGTTGGGGATGAGGGTGGTGGTCGGTTCGCCCTTTACCTGGAGGGTTATATGGGTGATACCCTCCCGGTCCAGTTCCTCGATGAGCGGCGCGGCCCGTTTTAAGGTGCCGCCGGTGATCACGCAGGCCCGCTTCCCCAGTTCGCCGGCCAGTGTCCCGGCCCGGCGAATAACATCCGGGCCGAAGATGATCCGGCCGGCAGTGGCGAACTCAAAGTTATCCCCACCCGTTTTCATCGGGGAAGATGTTGTCGTACTTGATGCTGTAGCGCTGCTCGGCCATCATCCCGGCCACGGCTTCCCGCCAGCGATTGTAGTGAGCCGTCTCCTTGTGTCGGGCCGGGGCGTCCGGATCACGATAGACCTCGATCAGAACGAAGCGGTTGGGGTCGTCCTTCTGCCGGATAACATTGAACCGGGCGATACCCGGTTCCAGCACGCTGTTGCGGGCGTTATCGAGTGTGGCCTCTTTGAAGACTTCTGCCTGGTCGGGTTTAACATGGATAAAGACGAGTACGATAAGCATAATCTCCTCCTTTGATGCTGATGATATAACACCGAATTCACCTGCCCCGAAAGCTTTCGGGATCAGCTTGAGCGACTGGTTCTGAGCCGTTTTGTTGCCTCCCCGGAAAATATTGGACAACATGATCGCTTTCGAACCGGGATGTCACCACCCAACCCTGTGCTGGTGGGACGATGATCAATAACTAAAAGGATTTGCCCACTAAAAAATCTCTCCCCCTCCCCCTGCGCGGAGGAAAGGGGTGGGTATATCTTCTTCTAGTTTCCAGTCATGGCATCACCCTGATAAACGGGGTGATGGCCTTTTGTCTTCTTTTCTCCCTCAGCCACAGCTGTAGGGGAGCTTAGAGAAACTCTCTCGAAGGAACTTGGCGCTGAAATCCTGTCTTTCAGCCTAGGGGACACTGTCGACATAGTGATAGACTCTGTGGCGAGCGCTCGAAGACGTGAACACCAACTGCCATTCGTCTTTTGCAAGGTCTCCGGGGAGTCTTCTATAGTGATCCACCACGAATACCGGTTTGCCAATGGCTCGCAGCGTTGCCTTTTCTTCAGTTCCTAAAAATCTACCGGCTGCGATTTGGCGGGCCAGGGACTGCCTTTTTATGAGCTGTGTCTTGTCCGCCACCCAGAAGAGCTGATACACATCTAAGACGCCCAGTCGCATCCTATCGAAAGAAGCGTAAAGTGCCCTCTGGCCGAATATGGGGATCCATTTTGTCGTATCAATGAACACGCTTTCACGCGGTGTCGATTCTCTGATCCATTGATAGAGCTCTTCTTCCTCTGGATGATTGAAACGCACGTCTCTGCCAAGCTCGACGTAGAATACCGGGAGGTCGTCTAGGAAACGCCATTTCAGCATCGTTTCGTAAAAAGGGCAGGACAGACCAACTACCAGAACAAAGAGATATGCCCAGAGACCAAAACGCTTCTTGATGAATGCAACTGCGACACCCCCCACTATGCCGAAACTCATCGTTGACATGATCAAGTATTTGTATTCCGAGCTGCCGGGTTGCCCAGTCACGACATATATCACCGCATTGGCAAGGCATATCGCGAATAATGTGATCAAAGGTTCCTTTCGCACGTGTTCCAGCAACCATTGGCGTTGCAAGAAAATCAATGCGCCAAGCAGTAACATGCAAAAGACGAGGTTGATCAGATGTGAGATCATGACGGGTAGACAAAAAAACGTCATTCTGTCGGCCATACCACT
>JAVCDH010000075.1 GCA_030765805.1 Candidatus Euphemobacter frigidus | reverse complement strand
ATGTTCAGCCTTATACCCCCGGGGCGGAGAACGCGGAGGGGAAAGGCAAGAAAGAGCTGATCGAGCTTTCCTGGGGTGGGAAGCTGCTCTTCGTCGATGAGGTGGTGGGCGGGCATATCCCGGCTCAACTGGTCCAGAGCGTCAAGAAGGGTTATCTGGCGGCCGTGAAGAGGGGGGTTCTGGCCGGATATCCGATGATGGATGTTACCGCCACCGTCTATGACGGGAAGACCCACCCGGTAGACTCAAAAGATATAGCTTTCCAGATCGCGGGACGGCAGGGTTTTAAAGAGTCCGCCGCCGCCGCGCAGCCGATCTTGATGGAACCAATTATGAAAGTTGATGTCAGCGTTCCGACGGAATACATGGGGGCCATCACCGGGGATCTGAACTCCCGGCGGGGCCGGATACTGGGGATGACCCCGGCCGGCACCCGCCAGATCATCCAGGCGCAGGTACCGATGGCCGAGATGCTGAAGTATACCCCGGAACTCCGCTCCTTGACCGGGGGGAAAGGCATCTTTACGATGGAGTTCGAGGGTTATGAGGAAGTCCCGGCCAATATCGCGCAGAAAGTAATCGCGCAGGCTCGGAAGGATAGTGAGGAGGAATAAAAACATATGAGTGGTCATTCGAAATGGGCGAGCATCAAGCATAAGAAAGGGGCCAAAGACGCGAAACGGGGCAAGCTCTTCAGCAAACTGGGCAAGGAGATCACGGTGGCCGCCCGCCAGGGAGGGGGTGACCTCGATACGAACCCCCGTCTGAGGACGGTTGTACAAGCTGCTCGGGACGCCAACATGCCGGCGGATAATATATCACGGGCAGTCAAGAAAGGGACGGGTGAACTGCCCGGAGTCAGCTATGAGGAAGTGGTTTACGAGGGATATGGGCCCGCGGGGGTGGCGATCTTGATCCGGGCTCTGACCGACAACCGGAATCGATCCACGGCCGAGATCCGAAATATCTTCGATAAGAAAGGGGGGAACTTGGCGGGACCCGGGAGCGTGGCCTACCTGTTCGAGAAGAAAGGTTTTTTCAGCGTGGCCCGGGAGGGGGTGGACGAGGAGGAGCTCTTCGCCATGGCCCTGGAAGCGGGGGCGGAGGACTTCAGGACCGAGGATGATCTCTTTGAGATATATACTCTGCCCTCCGACTTTGAAGCTGTGAGAAAGGCGCTCTCCGAGCAAAAAATCCCGATTAATCTTGCCGAGATCACCGAACTGTCCACAAATGAGGTGCCGGTCTCGGCGGATGTGGTCAGGAAGGTGCTGGGGCTCCTCAACGCGCTGGAAGAGCATGACGATATTCAAAATGTCTATTCCAACTGTGACATTCCCGAGGAGATCTTGAAGGAGCTGGAGTCGGAAGATTGAAAAAGTGAGAGCCGAAGACCCTATCAACATCCGGATTATCGCCATTGACCCGGGGATTAGTATTACCGGTTACGGAGTATTGGAGAAGCGGGACGACGAAATTATTGTTCTTGATGCCGGCATAATAAAGAACCCATCCCACCGGAGTCCGGCGCAGAAACTGGCCCGCATTCATTCCGTCGTCGGGGGGTTGATCGATCGATACCTGCCCCGGGGGCTGGTCCTGGAAGATGTCTTTTATCACAAGAACATCAGATCTACATTGACCTTGGGAGAGGTGAGGGGGGTCTGCAGCCTGGCCGCGGCCCAGCGGGATATCCCGGTTTCTACCTACGCCGCGCGCCGGGTCAAGAAGGCTGTGGTGGGGAACGGCGCGGCGGATAAAAGCCAGGTACAGAAAATGGTCCAGGTCTTGCTGAAACTGGAGGAACCTCCGGCCTCCCTGGATATCTCGGACGCGCTGGCATTGGGGATTACCTATTTTCAGGATAAGAATGATCTAAACGACACAGATGATTGATTATCTAAAAGGTAGATTAATTAAAAGCGCCCCTGATTATGCCGTTGTCGAGGTCAATGGCATCGGCTACCGCCTGCTCATCCCCGTGAGCACGTTTGAAAAGCTCCCCGCGCCCGGCCCGGAGATTACCATTCTGACTCATCTCTATGTTCGCGAAGACGAGCAGACGCTCTATGGCTTTACTACTGAAGAAGAGAGAGGTCTCTTCCTGATGTTGCTGGGGGTCTCAAGGATAGGCCCGAAGGTTGCTCTCGGAGTTCTGGGAGGACTCCCGGTCTCCGCCTTCAAGAGCGCCGTCGCTTCCGGAAACGTCGATCTTCTCTCCGCTATCCACGGCATCGGGAAGAAGACCGCGGAACGGTTGATCCTTGAACTGAAGGATAAGATCACACTTCTGCCCCGGCTCCGGAAAGACGCGGGCAAGATCGATCTCGATGAGGCTGAGGAGAAGGTCGCCGACGTGATGCGGGCCCTCCTCTCCCTGGGATACCGGCAGATGGTGGCCCATAAGGCCCTGACCCGCGCGCTGGCCGCGGCCGAACCGGATTGGCCGGTGGAGCGGCTTCTGAAGGAGAGTTTGAGATACATATAAATAAATTAGCGCCTTCGGCGCTAATTTAGGGAATAGGGATTAGGGAATAGGGATTGGTTCAACAGGAAGATCTAATAGATGACCAAGCGCTTTATCAACAAAACTCTGAAAGAGAAGGACCTGTCTTTCGATCGCAAGTTGCGGCCCGGTTCTTTTGATCAGTTCACCGGTCAGGCTAAGATCAAAGAACGGCTCCTGATCGCCCTTCAGGCTGCCCGGGGCCGCAACGAACCCCTGGAACATCTCCTCTTCTTCGGACCTCCCGGCCTCGGCAAGACCACTCTGGCTTATATCATCGCCTCCGAGATGGGCTGCAACATCAAGCCCACATCCGGCCCCACGGTTGAAAAACCGGGCGACCTGGCCGGACTTTTGACCAATCTGAAAGGAGGGGATATCCTCTTCATCGACGAGATCCACCGGCTGACCCATGTTGTGGAGGAGTATCTCTACCCGGCGCTGGAAGATTTCGTGATCGATATTATGATCGACCAGGGCCCGTCGGCTCGTTCAGTGCGCCTCAATCTAGCTCACTTCACACTGATCGGGGCGACGACCCGGTATGGCCTGTTGACGGCGCCGCTGCGAAGCCGTTTTGGTCTGGTCAACCGGCTGGATTTCTACCAGCCGGAGGAGCTGAAAGAGATCGTGCTCCGCTCGGCCGGTATCCTGCAGGTGGAGATCACGGAACCCGGTGCCATGGAGATCGCTAAGCGCTCGCGGGGGACCCCCCGGATCGCTAATTCACTGCTTAAAAGAGTGCGGGATTATGCCCAGGTCAGGGCCGATAACAAGATCGATCCGGAGATCGCTCACCGTGCCTTGAGTATGCTGGACGTGGACGAGAAGGGTCTCGATGAGATGGACAAGCGGATCCTGGAGACGATCATCCGGAAGTTTGACGGCGGCCCGGTTGGGATCGAGACGATCGCCGTCGCTATCGGTGAGGAAGGAGAGACCCTGGCCGAGGTCTATGAACCATATTTAATCCAGCAAGGCTACCTCAAGCGTACCCGGGCCGGCCGCTGCGCCACCCCCCTGGCGTACCATCATCTTGGTATCGACCTCCCCTCCGCTTCTCAGAAGGAACTGTTTTAGACCTGAAAAGTGAAAATTTTACTCCATGCCTGCTGTGCCCCCTGCGCTACCTACCCGTTTAAGGCTCTCTTGGAAGAGGGCCATCAGGTCGACGGCTATTTTTATAACCCCAATATTCAGCCTTTCCAGGAGTATCTTAGACGGCGGGAAGCGGTTGAGAAGTACAGCAAGCAGACCGGCCGACGGATAATCATCTCCCCCCGGTATGATTTTGAGGAGTTCTTCCGGGGGGTGGTCTTCCGGGAAGCGAACCGCTGCCGCCATTGCTATTATCAGCGGCTTAAGCAGACGGCCCTGGTCGCCCGGAAGGGTAGGTATGATGCCTTTACGACGACGCTCCTGATCAGCAGACACCAGAAACACGGGCTGGCTCGGGAGGTAGCTGAAGAAGTCGCGAAAGAGGAGGGGATAGATTTTCTCTACCGTGATTTCCGTCCCGGCTGGAAGGAGCACTGGGAACTGACCGAAAAGTACCATCTCTACAAGCAGCAATACTGCGGCTGTATCTACAGCGAATATGAGAGATTTAAAAATATGGAATGATGAAGACCAGTAATTTTGATTATGACCTCCCTCCTGAGCTGATCGCCCAGCACCCACCCGAGAAAAGGGAGGATGCTCGCCTCTTGATCCTGAATAGAGAGACCGGGAAGATCGAGCACCGGCGTTTCCCGGATATCCTTGATTTTTTCCAGGAAGGGGATCTCCTCCTCCTCAATGACGCCCGCGTCATCCCGGCCCGGTTGTACGGCCGGCGTCCGGCCACGGGAGGAAAGGCCGAGGTCTTGCTCCTCCATCCGGCGGATAAAGGCGGCTGGAGCGCTCTTATCCGACCCGCCCGCCGGGCTCGCCCGGGGACAAAGATTGACTTTGGAGAAAGGATCATCGGTGTCGTCCGCGAACGTTTGGGAGGTAAGGTCATAATCGATTTCCCCGGGACCGACAACCTCCTCGAAGCCATTGAAGAGATCGGATTTCCGCCGCTGCCGCCTTATATCAAGCGCGATCGGAAAAACTATCCGGAGAAATTACGGACCCAGGACCGGGAACGATACCAGACCGTCTTCGCGAAGAAGCCCGGGGCGGTCGCCGCCCCCACCGCTGGTCTCCATTTTACTGAAGAGCTGCTCAACGCGATCCGGGAGAGAGGTGTGGAGACCGCCTCCGTCACTCTCTATGTGGGATACGGTACCTTCCAGCCGGTCAAGGCCGAGACGGTGGAAGAGCACCGGATGCACGAGGAGTACTTCGAGATCAGCCCGGAGACCGCGGATCGTATCAACTCCAACCAGGGCCGCCTCTGGGTAGTAGGAACCACGACCGTCCGGGCCCTGGAGAGTGCCGCCGATGGAGAAGGGATAGTAAAACCGACCACCGCTCCCACCGATATCTTTATCTATCCCGGATACCGTTTCAAGACCAGATTTAACCTGATAACAAATTTCCATTTCCCCCGTTCCACCCTGATCATGTTGGTCTCGGCGTTGGCGGGGAGAAACAATATTATGAAAGCCTATCGGGAAGCAATAAAAGAGAACTATCGCTTCTACAGCTACGGCGACGCGATGTTATTGGGGTCGGACCTGCGTAACACACTAGGAATAAACAACTAACATATATTTATGGCCTCTAAGCCTTGAAAATAGCTATTTCTGGCATCTAACTAATTGATATTAAACAGGTTACGCAGGTCCGACCCGGGAAAAGCCAGTTGGCGCGGATCCATTCCACCAGCTCTTTGGTGTTGGAACGGCTGCCGTGTATATTCACATGGCGCATGTCAAGACAGAAGTCGTTGGGATAAAAGCGCGTGAACGGCTCGTAGATGCTGACCCACGGATACGGTTT
>JAVCDH010000072.1 GCA_030765805.1 Candidatus Euphemobacter frigidus | reverse complement strand
CGGCGATCCATAAGAAGATCACCCCTCATGCCATCCGACATTCCTTCGCCACCCACCTTCTGAACGCCGGCGCCGATCTTCGTGCCGTCCAGGAGCTCCTCGGTCACGCCTCTCTCAGCACGACCCAGATCTACACTCATGTATCAAAAGAGCGATTAAAGAAAGTCTACAACCGCACCCACCCCCGCGCCTAATAAAATGAGATATAAGATATAATGAGACAAGTAACGTTGAACCTTATATGTCTCATTAATATAAAATGAATAAAAATCAAAAGATTGTTGTCAAAGCCAGGGGAATTAAACGTTCTTTTCACCCGCGTAAGAAGCTTAGTTTACCTGGTCTCATCTCTCATATTACCCAGAGAGCGACAGGCCGGGAGCCATTATTCTTAGAAGATAGTGATTATCTGTATATGCTCAAACTGATAAAGCGAACAGCAGAGGAATTTAAGCTGGACGTGCTTGCGTTTGCTCTTATGACCAACCATGTCCATATATTATTTTTTCAAAACGAAAATAATCTTACTTGGGCGATGCATAATCTTTTTACCCGTTATGGGATATACTTTAATTATAAATATGAAAGAAAGGGGCATGTATTTGGTAGCGTATTCCGGCAAGCCGGTTGCTTTGATAAACATTACTTAATAGGGATATCTACATATATTCATCTAAATCCGGTACGGGCCGGCCTTGTCCAGCATTACTCAGACTATCGATGGACGACCTGGAGATTATATTGTCAGGACACCGATCCGGTGACTTTTGTGAATTGGCGGTTTATCCTGTCGATGATTAATCCGGATTATATCTTGGCAAGGAATCGATATCGGGCTTTGCTAGATGAGGCGCGGCGTTTTAAAATGGGAGATATTTTGGAAGACAAAAGAATTTTCGGGAAGTTGGGGATCTGGATTAAGAAACGCTATCCCGGAATTCTAAAGAATGGAGAGAATTTTGAATGGGGGAGTCTTTTAGGGGAGGGTTATGCTGATGATGAGGAATTGGAAAGGATAGTGGCAAGTCTCAGCGAAAAGAAACGATTGCGAAAGCCGAGTGATATAAAAGCGAGAATATTTCTTTTCGAGCAGCTTCAGTCACGGGGTTATGGGGTAGATGAAATTGCCGAATATTTAGGAATTTCTCGGGCAACAATATACCGGGATTTAAACATATTAAAGGAAGAATAGTTAATGAGACATATAACGTTCAACGTTATATGTCTCATTATTTATACGTGATGATGGATGAGTTTGTAGTCGCGGTTGATAAAGCACAGGACTCCAAAGAGATTGTTGCCGCTCTGAATAAATTCCCGCAGTCCGCGGAAGGTGCTAAAGAAGAGATGTTGCAGATCGCGGAGAAGTACCCTGAATTTGTCGCGTCCCATTATAAATGAGACTGGCGTTTCACTTTAAATGAGACTCACTCCTCACTTGTCTCACGCCTCACTCGCTCTGTAGTTTTGAAGAACAGTTAAACTCATGCTCATGCGCAAACTCACGCGCGCGAGCATGAGTTTTTTGTGTTTATGGTCTTCCCGCCGGAGTGATACTTTATAAAGGGAGGTAAAAGGAAAAAGGGGTGGGACCACGGGTGAACGGCACCCGTGGCCCCCGGAACTACAATAATTGCATACAAGGAAGCCATTCCAGTTCCGTTCCCAGTTTTATATTCTATGCTTTGCGAGCTCGCCGTCAAGGGTGAATCGCTGGGGGATAACTCTATTTGCCCGGGGTGCCTGGTTTCAGGCCGGCTATTTTTTACAAGCACCTGGGTTGCCCGGGGTATTATCTGGTATGGGAAAGATGGCCGGCGTATTTATCAGGAGATCAAAGTTCCGGAAGCCGGCTGCCGGGAGTGTGGGGGACGTTTCCGCGTTTTATCCGAAGAGATCCTGCCCTATAAGCTCTTTTCCCTGCCGGTAATTGAAGATCTTTGCCGGACCTATGTACAGCCGGATCCATATGGTCCGGGGCTCAGGAAAGTCGTTGAAGGTCCGGTCGAAGTTTCTCCCAACTATTCCACCCTGCACCGCTGGACGGAAGGTTTGGGGAGCCTGTCCCGAGGCATCGAGGGGAAAGAGTTCTGGACCGGCTTCGGGTTATAAGTGATGTCTCAAATAATCCGGACCAGAAGTCATTATCCTTCCCCGAACCCTGGCTGCCCGCGGCCGCTCTGATCTCCGAGAGCGCGAAGAGGATCAACTTCGGAGCTCGGGACCGATGGCGCCAATCCCATGAAATCCCCTCCTGGGAGTATCATAGCTCCAGACGCCATGATCAACTCCAGGGCTGCGCCCGGCTGTTTGATGTTGCCGACTTTCTCTTCCCGAATGAACCCCATCCCCTGACCGCCTGGCAGGGGCAGATCATTGAATATCTCCATGTGGCAGGGTGGTGGTTCCCCACCGGTTATAACTGCACGGGGTTTCAACTCTCACCCGGTGGTTCATATCAGGTAGAGTGCCCAGCAATCTCGAAAACCCGGAAAAAGGAGGTAAATCATGGTCCGAGATCCCCTCCGGACGGCCTGGTTTCGGTTTGAACAGATCAGTCCGCTCCTCAACCCGGAGCTTGCCGCGCCCGAAAAGCGCCGTTTAATGAAGGCTATGGCCACCGTACCGGTAATCTGGCCTTCGGGACGGATAGCTCCGGTGCCGGTGAGCACTCTCTACCGCTGGCTGAAGGCTTATCGACGAAAGCCGAGGATCGAGTCGCTCTTTCCCCGATCCCGTGATCGAGGAAAAAGTTCTCCGGCTATCCTCGAACAATGGGTCCGGTATGCCCTGGCCCTGCTGGAAGAAGAACCCAAACGACCGCTCTTTGTCTTGATCCGCCGGCTGAAAGATCATTTTAATCTGGAAAAGTTGCCGGCCCGCTCCTCTCTCTATCGAGCTCTAAAGAAGGAACCGCGGTATCGCAAACTGAGAAGACGAGCCCGCGGCGAACGGAAGCTTCGCCGCCGTTTCCAGGCCCGCCGACCGCACGACATCTGGCACGCTGACGCCAAAGCCCCTTTTATAGTGCGCTTTGTTGATGGAACAAAACTTGAAGTCAGGATCCTCTCCATCCTCGATGATTGCACCCGCTTTGTGCTTCGCGCTCTGGTAGTCCCATCCGAATCCACCCGGGCGGCGGTGACCATCTTCCGACAAGCCGCTGCCCGGTATGGGCTCCCGGCCCGGTTCTATGCCGACCGTGGTTCCGCTTACGACTCGGGGATCTTTCGGAAAGGTCTGGCCATCCTGGGGGTGCACCGGATCAATACTAAAAGCCGCAACCCCTCGGCCCACGGCAAGATCGAGGCATACCACCGTTCACTTCAGAGATGGTTCGTCATCGAGTTGCGTCATCAGCCGGTCCGGGACCTTGCTCATCTCCAGGCCTTGCTGGACGCTTTTATAGACCAGTTGTATCACGAGCACGTACACCGGGAACTGAAGATGACCCCAAAAGAAGCCTTCGGGAATTGCCTCTCGAAAAGGCTGATCTCTCTGGAGAGACTTCGGGAGGCTTTCCTGGTCGAAAAGATACTGACCCCCCACAAGAAAGACGGAACCATCCGGGCAAACGACCGCCTCTTCCAGGTACCCAGGCGGTTGGTCCTCGGAGCCGAGAAGCGTCAAATCAAAGTCTTCATTGATCCCGAATATCCCCAAAAGCCCTATATAAGACTTTCGCATGGTGGTATAGAGGCGCTTAAGCCCGCCTTTCAACCAGCCGGCACAAGTAAGACAAAACCTCCTGAGGATCATCAGGATGAACCGGTCGGCTCCCTCACTCCCCTTCTGGAGAGATACCGGGGAAGAAAATTGCCCCAGGCCCGACCCGGCTTCGGCCTCCCCGAGATATATCAGGCCTTCTCCGAAGCCCTGGAACGTCAGGTCCCGTTCACCGAACACGAAGCCGGCTTGATCCTTGATTGGCTCAAACGCTCCGGCCCCTTCGCTCCGGCTTCCTTCCAGAGCGCGCTTGCCTCGGTTCTCAAGCGGCTGGGAAGAGGCCGCCCCCTGGCGCAGATCGTATCCGCGCTGGAAAAAATAACATCTCAATCTTCAACCAAAAAGGAGGCCTTATGAAAAGAAAACTCTCAAACCGATCCCCCCGGTCACCATTTATATACCAGGACTTCAAAGAAGCGTTTATATCACTCAAATCCGCTCTCACTCAGGGGGTCTCCTACGCCCTGCTCCTGGGAGAATCGGGAACCGGCAAAACCACGCTGTTGCGCGCGCTTAATGCCAAGCTCGCTCGCCGCCGATTCCACATCCTCTACCTCTGCCATGGTCAGCCTTCTCCCTCCGGACTGGCCCGCGTCCTGGCCGAGGCTCTCCACCTGCCTCTGCGCCGGACCCGGGCTGAAACCAGCCGTCTACTTGTCCAGACCCTGCGCAACCTCCCCACCCGACTATTATTCTGGATTGATGAGGCCCAGATGATAAGAGATGACACCCTCCACGAGATCCGGCTCCTCTCCGAGGCCGATCTGGAAGGACCGCCGCTCTTCTCCGTACTCTTGAGCGCTCTGCCCGACCTTAAAGACCGCCTCCTTGCTCCCCACTTATTCCCTCTCTGGCGCCGAATTACAACTCGGGTCAGCCTCACCGGTCTTCTGCGGGAAGAACTGCGCCCCTTCCTGATCCACTCCTTCTCCCAACAGCCCGTTGAACGGTTCTCCGACGACGCCCTCTCTATCATCTTCGAACAGGCCAGAGGAATCCCCGCTCTCATCCAGTCCTTTGCCGCTCATTGTCTGAAGATATGCCCCCAGGAAAAGATTACTACCGATCTGGTGGCTGAGGCGCTCGACCAACTGGAATCAACATAAACCCAGGGAGATAATAAACCATGAATACAGACTTCTCGACCATGCGGGAGCTGATAGCTAGGGCCTTCGCGCGTTATCTGCGCGTTCTTCCCTCCGGCTTCCAGCTCTCCGCCGATAATATCGTCCCCTCTCTCCAGGCAAAAGTCATCACCTTTCGCCCGGCGCGTACTCTATATAAAAACCGCAAACCGGTCTGCCGGAGTCTGGACGGCATCCATGCGCTCTCCATAAATAAAAACTGTGCCGCCTGTCTCTCCCGCAAGACCTGCACTCCACAGATCTGTCTGGAGATAATTCACCAGGGGGTCCCCTGGCGGTTGATCCTGGCCTATACTTCGGCCAGAAACTTCCTGCTCTTTATCAGTACTCTGAAAAAGAAGGGGATTACACTCGAAGACTCGACAATCCGGATTGCCGTCCGGGACCGCGGAAGGTGGGGGGAGGTCTGTTTTAGTAATGCTTTACCGGAGGAGAGTTGTTAATCTATTGCTAATCTATTCTCATTTACCTGGGACGCCAGTCTCATTTATAATGGGACGCGACACTGAATTGAAGGATAAGAGTAATCCTCCCGAAGAATTAAAGGATGAGGTTAAAAAGATGGAGGAGTTGATGCCCCGGTTCTTCGGCGCCATGATGAAGCTTGGTCAGGAGTATGGCCAGGATCCGGAGGTCAAGAAGGCATTGGAGAAGATGCAGTCTCTGGGTCAGGAATAACCGACTAAATAATCGAATTGAATCCGGGATAAGGGTTATCACCCTTATCCCGGATTTTTTTTATTCCCCATCTGCTGACGGGTACTGGAGAAGAGGAGATAGAGGACCGGCGAGACCAGGAGCGCCAGAAGACCACCCCCGATCATGCCGCCGATCGAGACGATGGCCATCGGAGCCCGGAAACCCCCGCCCATGCCGAGACCGAGAGCGAGCGGAATCATGGCCACGACC
>JAVCDH010000066.1 GCA_030765805.1 Candidatus Euphemobacter frigidus | reverse complement strand
CCGAAGCGCTGGCTCTCTTCCCGGTGGTCAGTGATATTGACGATGGTTTTGCCGACGGGAAAGTCCAGCTGGACTTCTCTCTCCTCCCCCAAGGGATCAACCTGGGGTTAACCTCTTCCGAGGTCGCCGCTCAGGTCCGGGGCTCTTATTATGGGACTGAAGCCCTCCGGCAGCAGCGGGGCCGCAATGAGGTGAAGGTCAAGGTCCGCCTCCCCAGAAACGAGCGGGAGTCTGAATACGATCTGGAGCGGCTCCTGATCCGGACACCGGATGGAATCGATATTCCGCTGAATGAAGTGGCCCGGATTACCAGGGGCCGCGCTTATACCACCATTGAACGAAAGGAAGGACGCCGCACCGTTACGGTCTCCGCCAATGTCTCCCCCGCGTCCGAGGCGGAGCGGATTGCCAATGAGGTGACCGTGAAGATTCTCCCCGATCTGATGGAGAAGTACCCGGGACTTACCTGGGGTTATGAAGGCCGGCAGGCCGACTTCCGGGAAGGCAACGCTTCCCTGGGGATGGGCTTTGTCTTCGCGCTCCTGATGATCTATGTTCTGCTGGCGATCCCCTTCCGGAACTATACCCAGCCTCTGATCGTGATGGTCTCGATTCCTTTCGGCGTGATCGGGGCGGTGATCGGGCATGTCATCATGGGGTATAGTCTAAGCATTATGAGCCTGATGGGGATCGTCGCTCTCTCCGGGGTGGTGGTTAATGACGCCCTGATCCTGATCGACTTCATCAACAATAAGACGGCCGAAGGGATGCCGGCCACCGAAGCGATCCACGCCGCCGGGGTCAGGCGTTTCCGCCCGATCCTTCTCACCACCCTGACCACCTTCGGCGGTCTGTCGCCGATGATCTTCGAGACCTCCCGCCAGGCCCGCTTCATGATCCCGATGGCAATCTCACTCGGCTACGGGATCCTCTTCGCCACCGCGATCACCCTGCTGCTGGTCCCGTCTCTCTGCCTGATCCGGGAAGATATCACGGGGTTCTTTCGGAGAAGATTCTCCGGATCCCGGGAAGAAGGAGGAATACCGGAGAGTCAATCCGACTCATGATAAAATTATTCGTGACACTTTAGCTCTTTGAAATTTTTTTTATCCACCACCGACCCTGTGTCGGTGTAGATATGACTGGGAACTAATTCGCTGTATCTCATCCCCCCCCCACCTCCCGCGCCGCTGGCGCGGGAGGTGGGGGGGAGTTATGTGTGGATATATTTAGTGATCAATCACATATCCACCGACACAGGGTCGGTGGTGGATTTTTTCAAAGCACTAAAATGTTAAAATTATTCAAGTAATTAAAAAAAATCAATGAAAGAAACCTTAACTTATTTCGCGGTTTCGCTGTCGCGAACCGCATAATTCATCAAGGAGGAATACTGTGCCCTCATTACCGGAAGAAGTGAGTAACGCCTGGGAGAATCGGGAAGGTCTCGTCATTCTGTCGACTGTCAGCGCGGATCAAGTCCCCAATGCCATATACGCTACCTGCGTGTCAAAATTCAACGAAGATACCATAGTCGTCGCGGATAATTATTTTTCCAAGACACTGAATAATATCCTTTCCGGCAGCAAGGGATCGATTCTGTTTATAACCAGAGAGGAAAAAGCTTATCAGATTAAAGGCAGTATTGAATATCTCAAAGAAGGGGTTATCTTTGAAGATATGAAAAAATGGAATCCGAAAGAGCACCCAGGCCGGGCCGCGGCCGCCCTGAAAGTTGAGGAAGTTTATACGGGAGCAGAGAGATTACTATAGTTCCTCGAATAATCGTATTCCATCGTATCGGTTCGGCTCTTGACTATTATCCTATGAGAAAGCATATAACATGGTTATAGATACGTGGCATGTTGGACATGTCGAAAGAACGAAATAGTGATAGAGGTGTATTATGTTGGCTCTCGTGAAAAAGCCCCATATTGAGATTTCAATCCATGGCGAGAATGTGGCGGAACTCGTCGACTGGATCCGCAAGAAGTATGATGTTTCTGTGCTGTCCGAGGAACCGGAGGAGGAGTTCGTCCCGATTGAGGGCACCCAGTACTGGCAGGAAATGGAGAAGAATCGCATCGGCAATCTGCTCGCTGGTGCCCGCCTGAAGGCCGGGCTGACGCAGACCCAGCTTGCGGACCAGCTGGGTATTCGCCAGAACATGGTTAGTGATTACGAGCATGGACGACGCACATATTCCGATGTCATGGCCAAGCGTCTCAGCAGGACACTCAAGGTCAAAGAAGAGCACCTGAGATACGGAAGCGAACAAGAAGATTGACGGCGATCCTCCGAGCCTACCTAGAAGCCCATTGGCACTAAGAACAAAGTGCCAACCAATGCATCGACTCATACTTTGAAAAGCCACGCTTCGCATGTCTTTCCCAAGACGGTCCTGCACGGCGTTATCCCCGGGGTGCCGAAGGTCCGGCAGTATTGACGGAAAACCCCGGGCTGAAATGTAATATCCTTTCAGGGTATTAACTCGAATTTGCAAACTGCTCTTATACCACCACATTCAAAACGCGGGTTCGAAGCCCGGATGCATCACATATCCATCCTTGCCGCCCCATCCCCCCCGGGGAATGAAAGTTAAAAGCCACACCCGGCTTCAAAACAGAACGCCCCCGATCGGCCTGTCAGGCTTTTCTGGAATATTTCCGTATGGCCTCGTGGCAAAAGTTTGGCGCGACCAATAGCGTAATCCTTAGTAGCCATATCCTGACGATCGTCAGGATATGGCTACTAAGGATCGTATCGTGTCTAACTGTAAGCAGTTAAGACAAATCTTCTTTTTGTGGAAGAATTCTCAGCTTCTTCATTCGCGAACGAAGGGTACTGGGATTGATCCCGAGCCGTTCGGCCGCCCCTCCGGGGCCAGAGATTTTTCCATTTAACTCGAGTAATGTATTTTTTATATATTCCGCCTCCCGCTCAGCGAGGGTTTGATTTGGGGGATTTGAAGCAACTGAAATCGGAGTTGTCCTCCCATCCGGCATAAAGGAATTTATTTCCAGATCCGGGAAAGTGAGAGATTCACCTCGGTTAAGGATCAGGGCCCGTTCGATCAGATTCTGTAACTCCCGGACATTACCGGGCCAGTTGTACTCCCGGAGCCGCTTTATTGATTCCGGATTTATTAAAGGAACATCTTCCAGATTCATCTCTCGGGCTTTCCTTTCAACAAAATATTGCACCAGGGAAGGAATATCCTCACGCCGCTGCCGGAGAGGTGGAATATGAATTGGGAAGACATTAAGCCGGAACCAGAGGTCTTCACGGAAACGCCCTTCCCTTATCATTGATTCCAGATTCCGATGGGTGGCCGCGATAACCCGGACATCCGCCGCGATAGTCTCAGCCCCTCCCACTCTCTCAAATTCTTTTTCCTGCAGAACCCGGAGCAGCTTGACCTGGGCCTCAGGTGTCAGTTCGGCAATTTCGTCCAGAAAGATTGTTCCTTTATCAGCCCTTTCAAAACGGCCGCGCTTACGGGCAATCGCCCCGGTAAATGATCCTTTTTCATGCCCGAATAGTTCACTGTCCAGCAGCGTCTCCGGGATCGCACCGCACTGAACCCGGATCATGGGGCCATTCCGGCGGGAAGAAGTCAGGTGAATGGCATTAGCGATCACTTCTTTTCCGGTCCCGGTCTCTCCCAGCAGGAGTGCCGGGCTGTTTGATTGGGCCACCAAACGGACCATCTCCATCACCCGGCGGAGCCCGAACTCCGCCCCGACAACCTGCGTACCCGAGACTTCTTCCAGTTCCCGAAAGAGGGCCCGGTTATCCTCGGCCAGGAGATTTTTTAGACGAACCGTCTCCTGGTAGCGCCGAGCATTGCTCATCGCCATCGTGATCGGCTCCTTAACCAGTTCGAGGAGGTCGGCATGGACGGCTGTGAACCGGTCCGGGCCCCGGGCCGAAATTCCCATCCCCCCGATCGGTTCTCCCTCTATTACCAGAGGAAGGGTGATCAGGGAGCAATCACGCAGTTCGGGAAAATGTCTCCGGACCAGGAGGGGGGCGTTAGAGGGGTCATTGTAGATAATAACTTGACTTTCTTCTATTTTGTTTTCTTCTATCTCCCGGCGCATCTCATTATCGATCTTCACCCGTCGCAGATCGTTGGTCCGTCCCGGGAATGAACCTTTATCCCATACTACAGCCAGGGCAGTGACATACATGAAATCGCTCTCCAGATAGTATAGCCCGATATTATCGACGGTCATATACCCCTTGAGATAGCCCATCAGCCTGGAGAGCGACGTCTCGATCTCCAGGCTACTGCTGATCCTGAGGGTTACCTCGCGGAAGAACTTATTATGGTCAATACTCATCATCACCCCTTAATAGGCTATTTATTATGCGATATGTCGCATATCGTGATATATCGCTAATATTGTTGTTATATATAACACTTTATAGATACTGGCAAGGTAAAACTGACTTCAATTATCGCTTTTTCATTCTGGCACGCAATTTGCTTTGTATTATGGTAGTGGGTTAAGGGGTATCAAATTACCCCCGGCGAGTTTATCTCGCCGGAGTATAAGTTCGATAGCTACATCCAATTTAAAAACAAAAACTGTTCCTGTCACCTCTTGTAGCAGGGGAGGAAGTTCAAAAGCTAACCGCCTCTTTCCCTCCCCCATCTAGTTGGGTGTGAAAATCGCGTATAGCAGATGAACTCATTCACCCGTTAATTATGCTGGCCTAAGTTAGCGCTGCAGGCGCTTCCTTAAAGGAGATATAGATGAAATGGGCAGAGATGATCCGTGTTCGCTCCTCGGCGGAGGGAATTACCGATCTTTATAACGGTCTGACCCGGGTGATATCCACCCTGCGAAAGAAAACCGAGATACAAGATGCGATCTTGCTCATTCACGCGCTCTATGTAGGAGATTTGGCGATTATCTTGCTCTGGAAAAGTGCCGGAAGACCGGTTCAATCTCCGGAGGGTATCTCTCTGGCCAATAGTTTTAAAGAATATGGGACAGTCGAACACGCGGTCTGGCTGATTGCCTCGGAGGATATGGTTCAGAATTCCATGCTTTCCGGATCACAAATGGCAGGGGGGAAACACAGATGAGAAGAACTATGTTTTCCATAATTAGTATGATAAAGAAAAGAGTAGGTATTGTTTAAGCAACAAGAAAAGATGCCAATAGTTGGAAAAAAAAGAGAACTACAGGGAGGATGTTGTCTCATGTGGAATCGACAGAGAAACCAATGGAATCCGGTTCTCGCCGGAGTGATCACGGTTATTCTTCTAATAAGCGGATGCGGTCCCCGTGGCCCTCAAGGTCCGCAACAGATGGGACCACCCGAGGTTGGCGTGGTAATGATTCAGCCGGAACGTATAGTTTTAACCAAAGAACTACCGGGCCGAACAGCTGCTTACCGGGTGGCGGAAATACGTCCCCAGGTTAATGGTCTCATTTTGAAGCGATCGTTCAAGGAGGGCGCGAATGTCAAAGCCGGCGATCTGCTTTATCAGATTGATCCATCCCCTTACCAGGCGGCTTATGACCAGGCCGCGGCAGCGGTTTCCATGGCCGAGGCCAATCTTACGTCTCTTCGTTTACGGGAAAAACGATTCAAACAGCTGGCCGCTAATCGTGCGGTTGGGCAGCAGGATTACGATGACGCGCTGGCGGCGTTGCAACATATGGAAGCCCAACTGAAGTCCAGCCAGGCGGCGCTGGTGAGTGCCAGGATTAATCTCTCATACACACCCATCAAAGCTCCGATTTCAGGTTATATCGGCCGTTCCAGTGTGACGGAAGGCGCGTGTTATCGCCGGTCTAAAATTTTCCCAAAACGGCCGGTTACAAATTTTTGATTTCGTAATCTGGACAGAGAAGTGCATTGCCTTCATCCATCCGGAGACGCAAGGAACCTATCCGCATTATAGCC
>JAVCDH010000026.1 GCA_030765805.1 Candidatus Euphemobacter frigidus | reverse complement strand
TTCGGAGAAAAAACAAAAGGGGCGAGGTAGCTCAGTCGGTAGAGCAGCGGACTGAAAATCCGCGTGTCGTCAGTTCGATTCTGACCCTCGCCATTATTGGCCACAATTCGTTGATTATCAACGAAAACCTGTACTTGCGTGACATAAATATAACTGAATCACTCCAGAAAAGATTCCCCTAACGGGGAATCTTTTTGCTATATTATTAATACTCGTTTACAGGAGCAAATTATCATGAAGATACTGGTAACCGGAGGGGCTGGATACATTGGCAGCCACACTACACTGGAACTGCTGGAGGCGGGGCACGAAGTGGTGGTGGTGGACAATCTCTCCAACAGCAAGGAAGAGTCTTTAAGAAGAATACAGGAGATTACGGGGAGGGACCTTTCGTTTCACCAGGTCAACCTGCTTGACAGAGAAACTTTGAACAAAGTATTCGATGGCGCGGGGATCGAAGCGGTGGTCCACTTCGCAGGCTTGAAGGCGGTAGGCGAATCTGTCCGAATGCCGCTCGACTACTACCACAACAATGTGACCGGCACGATCATCCTCTGCCAGGTAATGGCGAAATATGGAGTCAAAAACATAGTTTTCAGCTCATCCGCCACCGTTTATGGGGACCCGGCAACGGTCCCGATTAAGGAAGATTTTCCCCTCGGCCCCACCAATCCCTATGGCCGAACCAAGCTGATGATCGAGGATATCCTGCGGGACTGTCACACCGCGGACAACTCCTGGAACATCGCGCTGCTGCGCTACTTCAACCCGGCCGGAGCGCATAAAAGCGGCCGGATCGGGGAAGACCCGAATGGGATCCCGAACAATCTTCTTCCCTTCATCAGCCAGGTAGCGGTCGGTAAGCTCCCCCAGTTACGCGTCTTCGGAGATGACTATCCCACCCGGGACGGCACCGGCGTCAGGGACTACATTCACGTTGTCGATCTGGCGATCGGCCATCTCCGGGCGCTTGAGAAACTGACCACGAATCCCGGCATTATTACCTATAATCTCGGAACCGGGCGCGGTTACAGCGTCCTGGAGATGGTTAACGCGTTTGAGAAAGCCTCGGGGAAAAAGATTCCTTACCAGGTTGTTGGACGCCGGTCCGGGGATGTGGCGGAATGCTACGCCGACCCCTCGAAAGCCAATACTGAACTGAACTGGTCAGCCGTGCGGAATATTAATGAGATGTGCGCGGACACCTGGCGCTGGCAGTCCAGCAACCCTAAGGGGTATTGAGAAAGATAAGTGACTAAAGTGAGCTGAAGTGAACTAAAGTTTACCCGCCGTAGCTATGCAATAGCGAAGGAGGGTGACTAAAGTGACTAAAGTTACTTGACGACATTTATCCCTGATCATCAGTAAAACGCTGCCCGGCTTTCTGTAGTTTCCCGGCCAGGTATCGTATCCCTTCCTCCACCTTAAGTGGCGGACCGCTGATTCCCAGGTGGACTTCCCAACTTCCGCTAACGAACTTCGGGAGACTGGAGAATGATAATAATGGGTGAACCACGATAAAATCCTCCATCAGGTCGACCAGGTCCGCCTCCCGGGCTCCGGGAAGAACCAGATGCCGATGGATTCGTTCCGGACCGGGCTGATAGTAGCTATCCAGTACCCAGGCAATCATCGGTTCCACCATCTCCGGGAAGCCAGGCAGAAAATAACCGTTGGCGATTGAGAAGCCGGGGACCTGGTTGAATGAATTGGGAATAAGCCGGGCACCTCGGGGAAACTCGATCATCTTCAGACGATGGAGTGTGGCAAGGCGGCCAAAACGCTTCTTGAGAATCGCCGCCGCCTCCTGGTGAAATTCCAGAGGGACTCCGGCCGCCTCGGCAATACACCGGCGGGTATAGTCGTCCGGGGTGGCCCCGATCCCGCCGCAACAGAAGAACGGTTCCGGCCGCGACATGGCCCAACTCAGCTGTTCCCGGATCAGATTCGGGTCATCGCTTATAACCAGCGAGTAATGGAGGAGATGATTCCGATCCGTCAGTAGCCGCCGGGCGATTTCGAAGTGCCGGTCCCGGACGCGCCCGTCCAGAATTTCACTGCCGATAATAATCAGGCCAAAACCGGTTACGCTCTTTCTCTCGCCCATCAGATCGAAGGTTGACAATTAAAAATCATCATAATACTCGGGGTCGTACACATATTCCTCACCGGGCTCAAGCATCATTCCCATGTCCAGATAACCCCGGTAGGAGGGATAGATCTCAACCCAGTCCCCGATCAGTTTTTGATACATCTGCTCGCTCTCATTAATCCGGGATTCTTCCTTCACTGTTCTCTTGATGTCATGGGCAAACCAGTTCCGGTCATAATAATTAATTTCCAGGGAATTTAAGGCAATCGAGAGGCTGTCTTCCGGTTTACTGAGATCATATCTATCCAAGCCCGTCCCTTCCGCCCAAAGATCTATCTCGGTCTCCGGTGTCAGCCAGCTCGACTCCGCCATGGTCATTATTCTATCAATGCTATAAGGCTTCCCATACTTCTTATTCAATAATATCCGGAATATCGTATACTCCATGATACCGCCCGGTTCAGTCACCCGATAAGTTCCTCTCTTCAGTTTCCCATCCTCAAAATGATAGATAATCTCCACTTTTATCTTTCCCAATAGCTTGCCTTCATAGATAAGTTGACTCTCCGGTGATCGTGCGGCCGGAAGCGCACTTTTTTCCACCGCCTCTACCTGAACCCTGTCCATACCCCAGCAAGCCCTTCTGAAATTCCCCGTTTTATCAGCCGGGGTGGCCGGTTGGCGATCGGAAGCACAGCCCAGAAACAACAACGAAGTAATCCAGAAGAAGACGATAAAAATTCTTTTCATCTTATAACCCTCGGTTTCAAGAACAACTTTTTCACACTCCATAAAGATAGCAGAGCGGATAAGTTAATTACAATATTATTCAGGCGAATCGGATGACCAGTGAATAAGCCGGGTTAAAATCCCGCCAGGAGACAGAGATAACCGACGGTTAGACCAAAGAGGATATTGAAGACCTTGATCAACACGAAGTCCCTGATACTGACTGAGAGGATTGGTAACATCCCGTGGCCGTCCTGAACGATGGAACTGGTCAATAAGATTGAGAACGGGATCATCCCCTGGGCAAACATGACTACAAAGATGAGGTGAGGCCCTGAATCCGGGATCAGCCCCACCAGCGCCGCGAACAGGAGAACCCAGGCCCGATTGCGCGAAACGATGTCATTAAGATTCCAGTACGTCTCCCCCAGGTGAATGACTAACAGAGCGCCCAAAGTCCAGCCGAATATTCTCAAGAGATGCTTTTTGACGATATGCTCCCAGATATGGACTTCCAGAAAGTGATCGGGCACCGTGACAACAACAAAGAGGAGAAAGGAGAGAACCAGGCCAAGTGTAATTCTGATCCAGTCCCAGGCCACCGGGCCGATCTGCCCCGAGAATACACCATAGAGGAGAACCAGACTGAGAACGACGAGGGCCGCGCGCTGGAGGGTTAAGAGCTTCAGGTTATGCCTTAATCCGGACCAGGATAAGAGTGCCCGGTCCTGGCCGGCATGCACCTCCAACTGGTCGCAGGACTGACACGGTTTGAGATGGAGCTCGACTGCCATCTTATCGGCAATCCATCCGGCGATGATTCCCGCGATAAAAAGGAGCGCGAAGAGAAAAAGAGCGTATCCCGGGAAGAGTGCCAGCATAACGAAAGCCGCATCGCCCGAGGTGGCGACCATGGTGGCTACGATCGCGCCAAACGATATAAAACCGTGAATATAGAGGGATGCCGACGCGAACGCCCCCAGACATCCCGGGGTCGATCCCAGAAAAGAATTCCCCAGGTACTGCCGGAGGGGACGTCCCCGGATAAAATGCTCCAGCCGGCCTCTGGTGATGACATTGAAATAGTCTACCGCCACCATCATGGCGAAGACAAAGCCGGTGATCATTAAAGAGTGCTTGAAAACCTCGAGAAGCATAAAAAAGTGCCGAAAGTTTAAAAATGCCTGAAGTTTCTCAGTTCAGTTACTACATTTAACCCCATAATCCGGGATTTTCTTCAGCGCTACAGACAAAGTACTTCTCCCGGCCGGACAATCGCTCCTTTATCTTTTTTTCTTCCAGGAGATGACCGAGATATTTAATTACTTCATTGCGGTGAAGGCCGAAAGTGGCGGAGAGGTCGCCCAGGGTAGCAGGCCGCCTCTTTAAATAGGTGAGGATAGCCATGCGGATATCCTCATTCATAACCTTATCACGCTTCCCGCTGAAGCCGGCTACAATCTCAACCGGAATAGAGACGAGCTGGGATTGCAGGAATTTCTGAGCCGCCCGTAATTGATCATGGTCCAGCGCACGTGCTTCGGCATCTGCCGGAGGACGGACTACAGTATTAAGTTGAACATTCTCCGGCCGGATGGTCTTAATCCGGCGGGCGATCTGTTCAAGCTCGTCTCCGGAATCGTTGATATCTTTTAAAAGCATTACTTCCAGCCAGACTTGACCTGAGAACCCGGCCGCAAAATCCGCTGTCCCCCTGACCAGTTTCTTTAGGGAGAGTTCGGGGTAAGGGCGGTTTACTCTCCGGAAGTTCTCCTCACTTCCCGCGTCAAGACTGGGAACTACGAGATCAATCTCCCTTAACGCCTCCCTGACTTCAGGATAAATGAGTAGAGTCCCATTGGTCAGAATCGCGACCGGTATCTTGGTAAGCTTCTTTATCTCCGGGATCAGTTCCCCGATCTTCAGGTTGAGGGTGGGTTCCCCGGAACCGGAGAGGGTGATCCAATCTATCCGGCCACCTTCTCTTAAGACCTCTCTCAACTCCGCCAGAACCTCTACTATCGGGACATACTCTTTCCTCTCCAGGGTCGTTTTATCCGTAGGCCCCAACTGGCAATAGAGACAGTCCTGGGTGCAGGTCTTGTACGGAACCAGGTCGACTCCCAGAGAAAATCCCAGTCGACGGGAGGGAACCGGGCCAAAGATATAGTGTCTTTCAGTCATTGTAATCAAGTTTACGCGATACGAATTCTCTGTAGTGGTCAAGTGCTTGTTGGAGCGAAGCGGAAATCCCGATTTATCGGAGCTCGACTATCCTCGGAATAAGCTCCGCGACTACAATGCCGGGATAGCACTTATCTTTTCCCAGATCTTCTTGATGGCTACCGTAACTTCACCATCGGAATACTCCACCACCGATAGGCCCTCCATCTGGGCATCGGTTACCACCCGATCATAGGGGATCTCCCCGATAATGTCAGCCTGGAATTCGCCGGCGACCGAGATAATCTCTTCGGCCATCTCCCGGTTGAGATCGCACTTATTGATGACCACCCCGGCAGGCACCCCGAAATGACGGGTCAGATCCAGAATCCGCCGCAGGTCATGGACGCCGGAGACCGTGGGCTCGGTCACGACAAGGGCATACGCGGTCCCGGTTAAAGAAGCGATAACCGGACAACCGGTCCCGGGAGAACCGTCGATGATTACACGTTCCCATGATTCCACCGAGGCCAGATCAACCGCTTTCTCCCGGATCACGGTCACCAGCCGTCCCGAGTTCTCCTCGGCTATCCCCAGCTTGGCATGGGTCATCGGCTGTCCAAACCGGGTCCGGGAAACAAACCACTCCCCGTTGATCGCCGGCTCGGTTATAACCGCCTCTACCGGGCAGACCAGAGCACAGACACCGCACCCCTCACAAGCGATCGGGTCGATCCGGTAAGAAGCGCTCCCGGAGTCTTCTTCCAGTTTTTCGATGGCGTGAAAACGGCACTCCTCGAAGCACCGCGCACAACCAACACACCGGGTTTGATCGATCCGCGCGACCACACCCCCGCTGAAGAAGCCCCTCTCCCCGATCTTCGGACTTAAAATCAGGTGGAGGTCGGCCGCGTCCACATCGCAATCCGATATCACAGACTCGCCGGCCAGAGCCGCGAAGGAAGCCGTCAAAGAGGTCTTCCCGGTCCCGCCCTTGCCGCTGATCACCACCAGTTCCCGCGGGCGCGGGCCAACGATGGGCTGGGAGATCGCCGGAAGCGTCGGGACGCCCCCTCCGGCCCGCTCAGGCTCTAATACCGGTTTGACCTTCCTCTCTTTTTGAGCTTCCGCCTCGATCCGGCCGGCGATCTCCTCAAAGAGAGGGCGATA
>JAVCDH010000103.1 GCA_030765805.1 Candidatus Euphemobacter frigidus | reverse complement strand
ATACCGCCAGCTTCTGCTCCTGTGTAAACCTTTGTTTCTGCGTCATCTCACTCTCTCCTTCCTTTTGGCAGGAGAAAGTGTTACCTTCCTTTAGCCCATTTTTTCTGGATTCTTAGTAGCAGAAACAAGTAGTGTCTGAACGAAAACCCCCAAATCCGAAATGCCATTGCGAAGAGTGAGGAATCCCGGCAAGCCGGGAAAGCAATCCCTTGTCTTTAAGGAGATTGCTTCGGTCGTACCTCCCTCGCAATGACATAAGAAGAACTATGATTGAGGCACTTTTCGTTCAGACACTAAGTACCTGAAGTTGCCGGGCTGCTCAGACCCTTTAGACACTTCAGCTCACTTTAGTTCACTTTAGTCACTTTAGTTCACTTCAGCGCACTTCTCCCTACCAAACGTCATGCACCTCAACAGTCTCTTCCATAGCGGTCCTCCCCGCGACCCGGACATTCTCATTGACCAGGTAGATTGCCGCCGCGGTAAAGATGAAGAATCCGATCAGAATGGCCCAAAGTACAGCTCTGGGAATTATCATCTCACGACCTCCTTCTGATGTATTGTATGAGAAACAATTTTTAAGGCTTCTGCAGAATAGGGTAATCCGTCATTGCGAGCCCGTAAGGGCGAAGCAATCTCATTCGAGCAACTATAATTCATTGTAGATCAATATCTTGAGATTGCCGCGTCGCCCCGAAAGCTTTCGGGGCTCCTCGCAATGACACGGTAAAGTCTATTTTGCAAAACTCTGAAAACAATTCTTACTATTTGAACATTTATTCTACTTCCCGCACCTATGCTTGTAAATTAAAATTTTTATTCTAAAACTTTATGTTTGACGCTTTCCGGTTCGGGTGATAGAACAAGTGCCATTTAAGTAAGATTGGAATTATAAAATGGCAGATAAATAACAGGAGGCACTGATGAAGAGAAGTATTGGTTTATTGTTGATTGTTCTGGCCGGCGGCTGGGTTCTCAGCGGGTGTGGAGACAAAGAGAAAGAGAAGGAGTCGGCTCCGATTGCCGACCTCCCTTCCAGCCAGGAGACGGTTGCTCCGACCGCGATGGTGGCGGATGTCAATGGAACCGTTGTCACCGGCGCGATGCTGAACCAGCAGATTGCCGCTATGCGGCAGCAGTATGCCATGCGGGTTCCCCCCGAGCAGATGAGCCGGCTCCAGCCGATGCTCCGACAGCAAGCGGTAGCCTCTCTGGTTAATCAGGAACTTCTCTTCCAGAAGGCGGAGAGAGAAGAGATTGAACCGGATAAGGAAAAAGTCGACGAGGAGATAGAGAAGATAGCCGCCCGATTTCCCAGCCGGGAACAGTTCGAACAGCAACTGGCCCGGGCCGGAGTCACGGATGAGGCGCTCCGTCGGGACATTGCCCGCAACCTCAAGATACAGCTGCTGATCGATAAGCAGCTCCCCCCGAAGGAGGAGCTAGAGGCGAGCGAGGAAGAGGTGGAGAAGTTTTATAACGAAAATCCCCGGAACTTCGAACAGCCGGAGCAGGTGGGGGCCAGCCATATCCTGATCAAGTTTTCGCCCGAGGACACCACTGAGCAGAAGGAAGAAAAACGCCGGAAGCTGGCCGAGATCGAGAAACAGATCGATGAAGGCGCGGACTTCGCCGAACTGGCCCGGGAGAACTCCCAGGATATCGGGAGCGCCGAAAAAGGCGGTGAGCTCGGTTACTTTCCCCGAGGCCGAATGATCAAGCCCTTCGAAGAGACGGCCTTCGCGATGGGGACGGGTGAGGTAAGCGAGATCGTGGAGACCCAGTTCGGGTATCACCTGATCAAGGTTACCGGACGCAAGGAAGCCGGGGTTATACCACTTGAGGAAGTGGAGGAGGAGATAACCTCATTCCTCACCAGCCAGAAGCGGCAGCAGATAATCGACGAGTATCTCCAGAAGCTCCGATCCGACGCCAGGATAGAGTACGGGGAGGACTTCAAGCCGATTCCACCTCCGCCGATCAATCAGTATCCACCGCCGCAGCTGCCGAAGTAGACCCAACTTGATCGTATAGGAAATTGTATTTTGTCGATCTACCCCGGTCCCGCCCCGTCCCGATAGGATTCCGCTCCGCGCGGGGTCCCTATCGGGAGCGGGACTCCCCTTCGGCGGGGTCCCTACCGGGAAAGGTCGACGGCTACGACATCTTTGTAGTCACCCCGCCAGGACGGGGCTAAGTTCAATGATGTAGTCGTTACTCCCACTTCTGGCGCCCCCGACCTTCCCGGATCATGTCGTCATTTTCCTCCCGGCGCCGCCACCGGATCGAACGTATCCGGTTATCCATTGTTTCCCTTGAGATTCCGATTAAATATTTGAATAAATAACCGGTTTTATATAGGATGCTTTCGGTTAAAGAAAATAGCTGGGGCGGGAGAGTTGGGCGGCAGCAAAGGAGGAAACGCAAGATGATTGGAAGAATAATCAGCCGGTGGATTGCAGTTGTAATCTTTTTATCTCTCATCTCCAAAGCCGTCGCCGCCGCCCCGGAATCTTCGGATCGACTTGCCGGACTGGAAGCCGAGGTCAAAGCCTTGAAGGAAGAACTGGTCGCCGAAAAAGCGGATTTGGCCGAACTTAAAGACTCCCTCCGAACCCTCGAAGAGAAGCAGGAGAGCGCCGCCCCGGAAAGTCAGGACCTGGTGGTTAAACTGGGAATCAATGAGAAGCAGTATGTCTTCGGTGATTACTGGGATGACGGCCTCTTCTTTAAAACTCCCGGCGATGTCTTCACCGCACGGATCGGCGGTTCTCTCAACCTGGATGCCCGGTGGACGCACGCCCAACCTGCTCTGCAGGATTATTTTGTCGACCACGGCAGGATAAGACTTCAGGACAGCTCGGAACTGAGACGTGCCCGGATTTACCTGATGGGGACCATGTACAATGATTTCTTTTATAAGTTCCAGGTCGACTTTCAGGATACCCTGGGTTCTTATTATATTCATGACGCCTTCGTCGGGTTGATGAACATACCGGCGGTGGGCGCGGTCCTGATCGGTCACGCCGCCCGGGCCTGGGGATTGAACCCGGTCCCCGACGAGAACTGGCTCACTTTCATGGAATGGGCGCCGCCCTTCGGCTTCTCCATCGGGCAGCTGCTCGGTGTCGCGGCGGGAAACGCTTACTTCGACGAACACTTCAACTGGGCGATCCAGGTGGGAAAGACGGCCGGGATCCACTGCAACGAGATCGGAGAGAGCTACAACCTGAATCTCCGGTTCACCGGGACCCCCTGGTATATCGACGGGGGAAGGTCGATGCTTCATCAGGGAGTATCTTATACTTACCGGGGTTCCTCGGACGAGACCCGCTACATGGCCGGCCCTTCTTTCAGTTTCGGCGATGTCCCGCCGTTCATCGATATCGGGAATCTCGATACGAGGAATGTCAACGGGTTCAATTACTCGGCCGCCCTGTGCGAGGGGCCGCTCGGCATCCAGGGGGAGTATTACGGGATGCTGGTCGATCAGAAGGACGGCCCTTCTTCCACCTTCTTCCAGGGGCTGTATGTGGAGGCTTCCTACTACCTGACCGGTGAGAACCGGGGGTCCCAGTACATAATGTCTTACGGCGGCTTTGACCGGCGGATCCAACCCCGGCACAATTTCAACATGTCGAAAGGGACCTGGGGGGCGTTCGAGCTGGCGGCCCGCTATTCATGGATGTCCCTCGACGATGACAATATCCGGGGCGGGATCCTCAACTAGGTGACCGGGGGGTTCAACTGGCAGCTAAATCCCAATATCCGCTGGATGTGGAATTACGTTCACTCGAATGTCAACGGCGTGGGGAGCGCTGATATACTGGAGACCAGGTTCGGGGTTGATTTCTAACATCATTGCTGCATCGGTTACAGCTCAACAGGGATGGGAATTATAAAAGGAGGCAAAAAAATGAGGAGAGTGATAGTACCCTTATTAGCCGTCATTATGATGTTTTTCTGTTTTCAGTCGGTCCAGACGCAGGAGTCGGTAAGCCGGGAGGAGTTTGAAAAACTGAAGAAAGAGCTTGCCGAGATAAAGAGTAAGCTGGACACCAGGGAGAAGCCCGCCCCTTCCGCCGATGCGGAGCAGTATGACTTCGGCGAGTACTGGAAAGATGGTCTGCATTTTGTAAGCAAAGGGGGGGAGTTCGACATGCGGGTCGGCGGGCGAATCCACATTGACGGAGCCTTTATTCACGCCGACGAGGGGATGAAAGAGGCCGTGGCCGCCATCCCCGGCAACGGCCCGATCAAGAGCGGCTGGGAGATCCGCCACCCGCGCATCTACCTGAAGGGGAGGATCTACAATAGATTTCTCTATAAGGTGCAGTACACGTTCTCCGACGGCACCATCGGCGACGCTTATATCGGGGCGATAGATGTTCCCGCCCTGGGAACGGTCATCCTCGGGAAAGCCGCCCGGGCCTTCGGAAACGATCCCGGGCCGAGCAGCAATTACACTCTTTTTATGGAATATGCCAATACGATCATCTTTGGGGCCGGCAAACAGCTCGGGCTGGCCGCCGGCGCTCCGGTACTTGGTAACCGTGTGTCCTGGGCGACCCAGGTCTTCCAGTTTGTCGACGGCAAGGGGCTGCGGACCGAGGACAACTATAACCTGAATGCCCGCCTGACCGGCCTTCCCTGGTACCGTGACAAGGGCCGGGAGATGCTTCACTTGGGGGCCGGCTACAGTTACCGGTCTTCGAAGGACGACTACCGGCTGGACGCAAAACCCGAGATCCATCTCGCCCCCGACTTTGTCGATACCGGGGATATCGCGATCAAGCGGGCTAACCTGCTCGAAGGAGAGGTGGCCCTGGTCCAGGGTCCATTCTCACTGGAGGGAGAGTATTATACTTCTTTTGTCGATCGGAAAGACGATCTCGACACCCTCGATTTCTTCGGGTGGTACGTGCAGAGCAGCTTCTTCCTGACCGGGGAGTCGAGGGGGGAGCAGTATATCACCGCCTACGGGGAGTTCGACAGCCCGGTCCGGCCTATTCATGACCTGGACTTCGAGAAAGGGACCTGGGGAGCGTGGCAGCTGGCGGCCCGTTATTCCTACCTCCATCTCAACGATAAGGACATCCGGGGCGGGATCCTCGGGGATGTTACCCTGGGTCTTAACTGGCAGTTCAACCCCAACCTTCGGTGGATGCTTAACTATGTCCACTCCCACCGCAACGGCGCCGGTGATGCCGATATCATCGCCATGCGTCTGGCTGTGAACATTTAGGAAGAGATGGAATTCAGGAATCTGAGGATCATTGATCATCCCCTGATCAGGCAGAAGCTCTACTTCCTGAGATCAAAGGAAACCGGGAGCGTGAACTTCCGGTCCATGCTGAACGAGGTGGCCGCCCTGATGGCTTACGAGGTGACCCGGACCCTGCCGGTCAAAGAGAAAGAGGTTGATACTCCCCTGGAGAAGACAACCGGGCACGTTCTGGCCTGCCCGGTGACCCTGATCCCAATTCTCCGCGCCGGCTTGGCCATGTGCGACGGGATCATGGCGGTGATCCCCAATGCCCGGGTCGGCCACATCGGGCTCTATCGCGACCATAAGACTCTGCGGCCGGTACAATACTACCTGAAGCTCCCCTCAGATATCGCCGAGAGCGAGATCTTTATAATCGATCCGATGTTGGCTACCGGCGGCAGCGCCGCCGCGGCAATTGATCTGGTAAAAGAACACGGCGGCGCATCGATCAGTTTCATCTGCCTGGTGGCCGCCCCTGAAGGGGTCCGCCTCTTGGAGGAACGTCATCCGGAGGTTCCTGTCTATGCCGCCGCTCTGGACCGGCAATTAAATAACCGGGCCTACATCCTGCCCGGCCTCGGCGACGCCGGTGACCGCCTCTACGGCACCCAGTAATTGATGACATCACTGGTATTCGATAATCAGCGGAAGCTCGGTGAAGTTAAATCCTGCAATTATGTAGAATTAAGGCAGTACTCTTCGGGTGAATTATTTATTAGGGCTATCCGCTTGAGTCAAGTAACCTTAAATAGAAAGCAAATATTTCCCGAATAATTACAACGATCTGTCATTGCGAGCTGAAAGCGAAGCAATCTCTTGATTTACAATGAGTTGAGATTGCTTCGTCGCCCCGATAAAATCGGGGCTCCTCGCAATCAGACTGTGTTGCAATTGAGTTATGTCCAGCCAATAGGTGGAGACATTATCAGTTTTAGGATAATTAAATGATATCCACCCGACTATTTACATTTC
>JAVCDH010000055.1 GCA_030765805.1 Candidatus Euphemobacter frigidus | reverse complement strand
TCTCACCAAACTCAGGATCGCCGACTACCTTCAGATTATTCTCCTTAACCCCCTCTAAATACCCGGCCCAGGCCTGCTCTTTTGTGGTATCTGAACGGGCTTCTTCTTTTACATACTTTTTCAGGATCTTGAGCGGTGCTTTCCCGGGCCGAAATCCCGGGATCCGGCGGCGGCGGCCGAGTTTCTCACATACGGACTCATACTCTTTCTCCATAGTCTCCGACGGGACCTGAACCTTCAGCTCCCGGCGGCAGGGGTGAATCTGCTTTACTTCAATTGTAGTCATCTTTAATCTCCGATTAATCCGAATTCAGCAAAAAAATAGAGCGGGAGACGGGATTCGGACCCGCGACAACCACGTTGGCAACGTGGAGCTCTACCACTGAGCTACTCCCGCTTATTATTTTCACGAAGCTCCCCGATATTAAAAATATCGGGGAGCTTCGTGAAAATAATAACTATAAAAACCAATTAGAGAAGTTTTTAATAGCTCCTGATCTTAATTCACTCTGGCGTATTGTATAAAAAATATCCCCCCTTACCAATCCCATAAATAAGGTTCGATAGAATAAATTCTAAAAAATTTCTCATACATAAAATTTTTCCGCCGGAAAAATTTTATGGGCGAAGGGAGATTCGAACTCCCACGGGTTTCCCCACTGGATCCTAAATCCAGAGCGTATGCCAATTCCGCCATTCGCCCATATATTTGGATCATTGAAGTCTGCCTCTGCCACCCGGGTCAGGCGGATTTTTTTACTGCGGGACCAGGATTCGAACCTGGGTCAAGTGATCCAGAGTCACCCGTCCTACCACTAGACGATCCCGCAAGAAATTATAAACTTCTCGAGTTAAGACTTAATCTTCCTACCATCCCGATTATCATCGGGATTTAAGAGCTTCATACAAATTGCGATCACTTCGTTCGGCAATTTGTTGAATCTCTAAAACTAGACGATCCCGCATAAAATTTTTCTTCTAAAAACTTTAGTTATAATCTACCGTACCTCATTTATTAGATCAAGAGGAGAATAAAACCTGAGTTGAGCGATTGTTGAGGTGAGTCTCACTCGGCGAGGCGATGGCAGACAGGACACAGGCGGGCAGCAGGCAGGTTCGTGATTTTTTATCTGGGATTTGTGATTTAAAATTTATTCATCCACTATATCTCCCGGAGGAACCTCTCCTTCTTCCAGTTTCGCGATATACGGAAGATGGCGGTAACGATCCCGGTAATCAAGTCCGTAGCCGTAAATAAAGACATTGGGGATCTTGAAACCGACATAATCAGCTTTGACTTCTATCACTCGTTCCACTTCTTTCTCCAGCAGCACACAGATCTTTACACTCCGGGGGCCGAATTTCTGGAGGTGCTCCTTCACCCACCCCAGAGTACGTCCGGAATCCAGGATATCATCCACCACCAGAACGTCCTTTCCCCGGATATTGATACTGATCTCCTTCTCAAGATTCACCACCCCGAGAGAGGTTCGGGAATACCCGTAACTGCTCACCCCGATAAAATCGAAGGCCAGGGGGCAGGAAAATCCCCGGACCAGATCAGCCAGGAAGAGGACGCTCCCTTTCAAGACCGCCACCAGGACCAGGTCCTGGTGCCGATAATCATTTTCGATCGCCCCCGTCATCTGGACGATCCGATCCCGAATCTCTTCTGGTGAAAAGAGCACATTTTCAATCTCAATTTTATTCATCCGGATAATTCCTTCAGCAGTTCCTTCTGTTTGGACGTAAGCTTGGTGGGGATAGTAACCGTAACCGTGAGATAGAGGTCTCCTTTCTTCTTACTCCCCGGTCTCGGCGCCCCCTGCTTCTTCATGCGCAGGACCGTCCCCGGCTGAGTACCGGCCGGAATCTTCAACCCAGCCTCTCCGGTCAGAGTCCGGACGGTGACCGTCCCTCCAAGCGCCGCGGTGGTCATGTTAACCGAGACCCGGGTATAGAGGTCAGCCCCTTTACGGGTGAAACGCGGATCCGCGCCGACCGTTACCCGGAGAATCAGGTCCCCGGGAGAACCACCCCCGGGGCCCGGTTCCCCCTGCCCCCGGAGCCTGATCTTCGCACCCGAGGAGACACCGGCCGGAATCTTGACCGATAGCTTCTTCTTGACCAGGGCCACACCCCTCCCCTGACAGCGGGGGCAGGGATGAGTTATTATCTTGCCCTTCCCATAGCACCGTGGGCACGGCCGGCTGATCGCGAAACCGCCCTGGGTCATGGTCACCGTTCCGGTTCCCCCGCACTCCGGGCAGGTCTCCGGTGTGCTTCCCGGCGCGGCGCCGGAGCCGCCGCATTCCGGGCAAATCTCATCTCTCTGGATGGTGAGCCTTACCTTCCCTCCTTTGATCGCCTGATCGAAGGTGATGGAGACGGAGGCCACCAGGTCATTGCCCTTCTGGGGGGCGCCCCGGGCCTGCCGGAAATGAGCCCCCTGGTCCATAAACTGGCTGAAGATATCACCCAATCCCCCCAGGCCGCCCAGATCGTCATAATGGATATTCCTCGCGGCTCCTCCCCTCCCTCCCCGCGCCGCCTGTCGAAAGAGTTCGTTCAGATCAAACCCGGTTCCACTGAAATCAAATCCCCCGGGGCGGAAACCCTGGGAGAAGGCGGCCTTCATCTGGTCGTATTGCTTCCGCTTCTTTTCATCCCCCAGAATATCGTAAGCCTGGGATATCTCCTTGAAGTTTTCCTCAGCCTGCTTGTCTCCCGGATGGGTGTCGGGGTGGCAGCCCTTGGCCAGTTTCCGGTAGGCTTTCTTGATCTCATCTTGGGAAGCAGAAGAGGTGACCCCGAGTATCTTGTAGTAATCTTTCTGCTCCATAATAAATTTTCCCTTCGGAAAATAACATAAACATACAGACCCGATTTGTCAAGCCGCTGCTGATTCGCCTTTATTAAGAAGGCGAAGGGAGCAATGAGACTAATCGACGTCTCGATCCAGTTTGCTTTGGGACTCAAGAACGGAGATCAACCGCCGACGGAGCTGCGGCTGGGTCGGAGAGATGGCAAGTGCCTTCTTCAGTTCATCAGCGGCAGCCTGAAGATCACCCTGTTTCTCATAGATCACGGATAGGTTATAGTATGCCTCTATTCGGGCCTTATTATAGACAAGCGCTTCTCGAAATAACCCCTCAGCTTTATAATATTCTTGCCGTTCCGCGCAGAAAAGCCCCTGATTGAAGTATCTCTCCCCCAGCTTCCGTTTAACTTCGTCCGCTTTCCGGCGTACCTCGCCGGCCCGCCCCAACCGCCCCGCTCTCTCCAGGGCATAGGCCCAGAGGTAATAACTATCCGGAAAATCCGACTGGATCGCAAGCGCGTGGGCAAGTTCCTCGATCGCCCGGTTATACTGTCCTTTCTCGATCAGATCGGCGGCGGCGCGATTGTAGGTCCGGAGCATCATCAACCTGATAATCCCCGATCGGGGATAGTTCTGATACGCTCTCTGGGTCAGGGTGATGGGTTCATCCCAAAATGCGATATACGAAATCGTTGATCGGCTTAGTACCGCTATCCAGATAACAACCGCAGCGATGATGATCCCTCTTAAGCGCCCAATACGGGAGATTGCCATAATAATCAGCAAACTAAGGGCGAAGATCAGGGGGATGGTAGGGAGATAGGAGAACCGGTCGGCCAGTACCTGAGCCCCCACCCGCACCAGACCGCCGACGGGAAGGAGCAAAAAGATGAAGAGAAGAAAGCCGGTGATTAGTGATGAATAGCGATTTCGATATAAGCAAAATATCGTTAATACCCCGGCCAGAAGGAGCCAGGAAAAAATGATATATCCGGGGGCCGTCAGTGGTTCGAGCGGGTAGAGGGGGGCCATCCCGAAAGGCCAGAGTGTCTTGCCGACATAAAAAACCATCACCCCGGGAAATTGGAGGAGGTTTTCAAGTATAATCATGGGGGTCAATGGGGCCATTAGAGACTCCCGGTGCTGACCAAGCACCGCCAGCAGCGCGGCTCCGGCCGCTAGAACGACAAACGGAACCGCGCGAAGAAATGATCTTCTCAACCGTCTCTTCCCGGCGGGCGAGAGCATTCGATAATCAAGAATTATCACCACTACCGGGAGCGAGACCGCCATTGCTTTACAGAGTATCGCACCCAGATAGACAAGAACCGCCCACCAGTAGAGATAGGTCTTTTTTTCACTCCTTCCCCGGACAAAGAGATAGATGGTTAAAAGATAGAAAAAAGCGAAGAGCACGTCCTTGCGCTCGGTAATCCAGGCAACGGATTCAACTCGCAGTGGATGGATCCCGAAGATCAGAGCAGCCAACCCGGCTAGATAGATCAGGCTGGAACCCGGCCGGCGGCGCCATCTGCGAATAAGATATTCTATCAGGGTAAAGACCAGGAAGACATTGATGAGATGGAGCAGATAGCTGGTAAGGTGATGACCAAAAGGGTTGGTCTTCCAAACCGTGTAATCCAGCGAGTGACTGAGGAGCGTCAGTGGGTGATAGTTTCCTTCCACGAGTGAGAAAAATGCTTCTTTAACCAGGGGGAGGGAGATCGACTTCTGGAACGGATTCTGGAAGACATAGAAGAGATCCCAGAACAGATTAAATCCCAGAAAGAGTGAGGGGAGGAAGACCAAGGCGGTCAACCCAACTACCGCCAACGGGATCATGATCTCTTTCCTGGTTTTCATATATCCAACGGATCCGCTCTCCCCGGGCCGGTTAGCGCAATATAAAATTGATACCGATAGTCGCCCGGTTTTTATGTAATGTCACCAATCGGCGAGAGTTCCGGCCCTTAAGCCCGACCCGGTACTCACCCTCTCCCCTCGCCATGCGGGGGAGCCGGTAGTAGCCGACGGCATCCGTCCGGTCGGAAGCTACCACCCTTCCCTCCGACCGGCCCTCCACCGCAACCCCGGGGACCGGGTTGCCCTTCTCATCCATCACTCTTCCTGAGACCGCGACGACCTTGTCTCTGATAATGCGGAGATAGGTCTCCCCGAACCCCGAATAGGGATAGCCCTCGGTAAAGCGAGTCCCGCTCTTGCTGATATCCCGGGTGGTGGGGGGAGCCGGGGTGAGCGGTTCAATAGCGGTGTCTTCATTCCACTCGTTCCAGGAGGTGATCATGATTATCGGGAGGTCCGGGTCGGCATATTTCAACCCTAATCTATCAAAGAGGACCGAGAAGAGCGACCCGGGCGCTCCGTCTTTCTTCCAGAGACGGGGAATCACGTAATGATCCCGGCGGAGCCGCAGGGGACGATCATTGTATCCGGGGATCACGTTGGGGATGAAGACGACATCATCACCGCACGCTTCTCGATACTCCGCGAACTTCTCATCCACTTCGGACAGATACCGGCTCTCCGCGCCGTAACCCGCATGCCCGCGTTTCCGGGTTTCGTACATATTGTAAGGGGTTACCGCGTCGAAGAGCTTGATCCGGCTTCTCTGGGGAGTATCGGTCCATTCCACAAAAGAATCTTCCCCTCCCCCATCCACGGTTACCTCCCAGAATACTTCATCACCAATGATAAAGGGATCGATTCCCTGTTTCCCCAACTCCACCCGGACCTTCTTCAGAACCGCGGCGGTATCTCCCCGGAAGGTCCTGGTTACATACAGAAAGATCACCGGACGCCCATCTATCTTGAGATAAGAGGGGTGGTTAAAGTAAGTGGCAGCGAATTTGAGGAGATCGGCAACCAGACGGGCGGTCTTCTTCTCATTCCAGTTGATCGTCCCGCCGGCACGATTAACCCCGAGGGACTGGGTCTCATAGAAGATACACCACTTGATATCCTGGATATTAGGCGCCTGCAGAAAGCCATCATCCAGAGACTTATTCCGTTGAGGAAAGTTCGGCCACCAGTCGATCGCCAGGAAATCGATCCCATAGCGGGAGCACCAGGCGATATGCCGTTCGGCCGCCTCCGGATCACTCGAGTTATAGGAACCCAGAACAGGAGACTGGGGCGGCTTCAGATATCCGCGAAGATAACCCATCTTCCGGAAATTCCGGGGGAACCAGAGATAATAGTATGCCCCCACCAGGGGCTGCTTCGGCGGGGGTGGACCGCACCCGACAGAAAATAGAACCAGCATGGTCAGCGATGTTGCCAGACTCAAGAAACTGAGATGTCGAAGTGACGTGATCATTAAAATATTCCCACCCACCAGAGGATGATACCCGTTAAAATAAGATGGCCGCCCAGGGGAAAGAGGTAGATGCGGTCCCGGGACCGGATAAAGTTCACCAGCAACATGA
>JAVCDH010000035.1 GCA_030765805.1 Candidatus Euphemobacter frigidus | reverse complement strand
TGATTAAGAAGTATAGACCAGACCTCTGGAAACAATATTGGCTTAAGAAGATGGGCATTCATGGCTATCTCAACATCTGGGTCCAAAGCGTCAAAATAGTCTCAGGCGTCAACATTTGAACGATACCAAAATTTTTACAGAGTAAAAATTTTAAAGAGGAAGTAAATGGCTGGAAAAGATACATACAGGGGGTATATGGGAAAAATCTTGAGGGTGAATCTCTCCACCGGAAAGATCTCCAAAGAGCCGTTGCCCCGGGAGTTGATGGAGAATTATATCGGCGGTCGCGGTTTCGGCATCCGGCTCCTCTCCGATCTCTTGCCCGATCCGGGTAAGGTCGATCCCCTGGGGCCGGAGAACGTCCTCATCTTTTCGACCGGGCCTCTCAACGGGACGATGTCTCCTTCTTCCGGGCGTTACACCGTAACCACCAAGTCGCCCCTGACCGGGCTTTTAGGAGATGCCAACAGCGGAGGGGCGTTCGGAGCGGAGATCAAGTTCGCCGGCTACGACGTGATCATTATTGAGGGGCAGGCTGATGACTTGGTCTACCTCAACATCCGGAACGGGGAGGTGGAGATCATCCCGGCTGACGGGCTGAAGGGGAAAGGGGTGATGAAGACTACCGATACTCTCGTGGAAAGATACGGGCGGGAGACCAAGGTAACCTGTATCGGGCCGGCCGGAGAGAACCTGGTCTTCTGCGCGGCTATCGCCAACGATAAGTTCCACTATCTGGCCCGCTGCGCGGTGGGAGCGGTAATGGGATCCAAGAAGCTCAAAGCGATCGCGATCAATGGGACCCGGGATCTTAAACTGGCCGATCCGGCGGCGTTCCTGAAGAAGAGCGGGGATTGTTATCAGAAGATAACCTCCGACAAGACCTATCCCGATTTTGCTTATTACGGGACCGCGGTAATTACCGATATCGCGGCGGAAAGCGGGGGACTCTCCACGCGGAACGGCCAGACCGGCGTCTTCGCGCATGCCGATAATTACAGCAGCCACTATTATCGGGAAAATTTCGTAGTGAGATCGGAGAGTTGCTTCTCCTGCATTATTCACTGCTCAAATTACGCGGTAGTGAAGGGCAAAAAGTACCGGTGCCGGGGAAAAGGGCCGGAATACGAGACTTTTGTCGCGCTCGGCACCCGCCCCGACATCCCTGACCTCGAACCCGTCATCTATGCCAACTACCTCTGCAACGATTACGGTATGGACACCATTTCGGTAGGAGGGATCATCAGCTTCCTCTTTGAGTGTAGTGAGAAAGGGTTGATCCCCGAGAAGTTTGAGTGGGGAGATGCCGACGCCGTCATCGAACTGGTCCGGAAGATGGCTTTCCGGGAAGGAATCGGCGACGAGATGGCCCGGGGGATGAAGTACCTGGCGGAGAAGATAGGGCAGGGGAGCATGGACTTCGCTCTTCAGACCAAGGGGATGGAACTCCCCGCTTACGATCCCCGGACCGGGAAGGGGTTTGGACTGGGGCTGGCAGTCGCTTCCCGGGGAGGTGACCACCTCCGGGCCCTCCCTAATTTTGAACTTCTAAGCTATACGCCGGAGGAAGGGATCAAGTGGTTTGGCGATCCCCATACCGTCGATCCCTACGCATGGGAGGGGAAGGCCGATATGGTGCTCTGGCACGAGAACTTTGCCGCCGTGGTCGACTCCGCGGAGATGTGCAAGTACTGCATGTTCGCCACCTACGCCATCCTGCCCGGAGATCTGGCCGATTTGATCAAGTACGCCGCCGGGATCGAATGGGATGAAGAGAGCGTCATGAGAGCCGGCGAGCGAATCCTGAACGTGGAGCGGCTCTTCAATGTTGCTTGCGGCCTCACTCCGGCTCAAGACTCGCTCCCCAAACGATTTTTGGAGGAGCCGATGCCGGAAGGACCGGCTCAGGGGCAGATCGTGGAACTGGATAAGATGCTCCCCCGTTATTATGAGGTGAGAGGGTGGGGAGAAGACGGACGCCCCAGTGAAGAAAAACTACAGGAACTGGGGATTCCCCAATCGTAATTTAAATAAACCGTAAACTAAAATCTAACCACAAAGATGGGAAAAAAGATAATTGAACCGCAGAGACGCAAAGAAAGAAAATTAGAGTGTATTAATTAAACCTGTTTTATTTCAGTAGCGCGAAGAAGCAATTACTGAGTCAGTTATTTTTAAATTCTCCTTTGCGTTCTCTGCGTCTTTGCGGTTCAAATAAATTGCGAAACTAAGTTCTAAAGGAAGACAATATGCATGGATACGCTGGAAGTTATCTCAGGATTAATTTGACCGACCAATCGATACGGAAAGAGAAACTGCCGGAGCACCTGATGGAATATATCGGAGGAACGGGTTTCTGCGCGAGGATTCTCTGGGACGAGCTCAAGGCCGGGATCGAACCTCTTTCTCCCGAAAATATACTCGTCCTGGCCACCGGGCCGACAACCGGAACGCTCTTTCCTCAGAGCGGCCGCTATATGATGGCCACCAAGTCGCCCCTGACGGGAGGATGGGCCGAGGCTCACTGCGGGGGGCACCTGGGGCCGGAGTTGAAGTACGCCGGTTATGACTTCATTATCTTCGAAGGCCGGGCGGAGAAGCTGGTCTATCTCCTGATCAAGGATGATGAAGTAAAGCTTATTGATGCCTCAGCGATTAAGGGCAAGACAGTCAACGTGACTACCGACTATCTCCGCGATAAGCACGGAATTGAGAGGGTGGCCTGTATCGGTCCGGCGGGAGAGAACCTGGTCCGCTTTGCCGCCGTAATGACGGATAAGCACCGGGCCTTCGGGCGTTCCGGACTGGGTACGGTTATGGGCAATAAGAACCTGAAGGCGATCGCGGTCCTCGGGACGAAAGATCTGACAGTTGCAGATCCGGAACGATTTGGAGAGCTTTTTCAGGAATCGAAGTATCGATTCCTGGAAGGCCCGGACTCTGAAGCATGTCTCTCCCTGAGGGAGTTCGGAACGGCCGGTCTGGTTGAGATTGAGAATGAAATCGGGAGACTCCCCACCCGGAACCACAAGATGGGTGTATTTGACCAGGTTGAAGCGGTTGGCTCGACCCGGATCAGAGACGAGTTCCGGGTCGCGAAGAACTCCTGCTTCAACTGTAAGATTCAGTGCAAGTTGGTAACCCTCTCGAAGAAATATAACAGCATCGGCGAAGGCCCCGAGTATGAGACGGTGGTCTCGCTGGGGACGGGATGCTTCAATTCAGATCTGGATTCCCTGATCTATGCCAACCACCTCTGTAATGATCTGGGAATGGATACCATCTCCTGCGGCAGTGTGATCAGCTTTGCCATGGAGTGCCATGAGAATGGCCTGATCAAAGAAGAAGTAAATTGGTCCGACAGCGAAAAGATCGTTCAACTGGTGAAAGATATAGCTTACCGTCGCGGCCTGGGCGATCTTCTCGCGGAGGGAGTGAAGCGCGCCTCCGAGAAGATCGGCGGGGGAGCGGAGAAGTTCGCGATGCATGTAAAGGGGCAGGAGATATCGGGGCAGGACGGCCGCGCCCATCGTTCGAGCGGCCTGACTCACGCGACCTCGGTCCGGGGCGCGGACCACCTCCGCGGCCTCTCCGTGATCGATGAGATCGGGTACCCGGAGATCGGTCTGCGCCGCTACGGGGAGGACAAGCTCCCGGCCGCTCTTGACCGGCATAGCGAGGAGTTCAAGGGGCAGATGGTCTATGACGTGGAACATTTTTACGCCGTAGTCGACTCCCTCATCCTCTGCAAGTACGGTACCATGTATCCCCTCTGTTACTACTATCCGGATTTCCCTGATATTCTCTACAGTCTGACCGGGATCGAAACTTTCAACGACGAGGAGAACCTGAAAAGAATCGGGAAGAGGATCTGTGTCCTCAGGAGAGCCTTCAACCAGCGAGAGGGGATGAGCAGGAAGGATGACACTCTCCCGGACCGCTTTCTCAAGGAGCCGGAGAAGGAAGGACCGGCCAAAGGAGAGGTGGTCCATCTCGACGTCATGCTTGACGACTACTACCGGCTCTGGGGGTACGATGATGACGGTCTCATTCGTCCTGAAACCCTGAATGAACTCGGCCTGGAAGACGTGAGAAAAGAACTCTATCCGGAATGAAAAAGAGGTCAGGAGACATAAGATTGGAGATATAATATTGAAGCATTTGATCCACAAGAGCGATATCTGTACCGGTTGTCAGACCTGCCAAATGATCTGCGCCTTTACCTTCTTCAAAGTAAACAATCCCAAGAAAGCCCGGTTGAATATCACGAGGATCTCCGATACCGAGACCAGGATGACTGTCTGCGTGCAGTGCCGGGAGCGTCCCTGTTTAAAGGCTTGCCCGGAAGGCGCCATCTTCGAACGGAACGGGCTGGTGAGGATTGACTCGAAGAAGTGCACATCATGTGGGATCTGCCTGAAAGTCTGTCCTTATGGCGGTATTGAGTTCCACCCTGATATCGGGGCCATCATCTGTGTGCAGTGCGGCATCTGCGTCGAGAACTGCCCGGTCGGGGCTCTGGAGATGGTGGAGTAAAAGTTCATGATATTGGCCATAATGGGCAGCCCGCGTCGGGGAGGCAACTCCGACCTTCTTCTCGATGAGTTTTTAAAAGGTGTGCGTGACGGGGGAGGGGAGTTCGAGAAGATCTCCGTCCGCGACCTTAATATCTCTCCCTGTCAGGGGTGTCGGGCCTGTAAAGAGACGGGAGAGTGTGTTATTTCGGACGATATGCAGTCAATCTATGGAAAGCTGCTGACGGCCGACAAGATCGTTATCTCCGCCCCCAATTATTTCTATGGATTACCGGCCCAATGCAAAGCCCTGATCGACCGGTGCCAGGCGCTCTGGGCGCGCAAACGTATCCTCCGCGGAGAATCGGATTCATCTCCCAAGGAAGCTTTTGCTTTACTGGTAGGGGCAACCGGTGGTAAGGAACTCTTCACCGGCCCACTCATGACTATCCGGTATTTCCTGGAATCGTTGGCAGCCCGGTTGACCGGAAGTCTCCTCTACCGGAAAATTGAGAAGCTGGGGGATATCAAGAACCACCCCACCGCGTTGAAGGAAGCCTATCGGAGTGGAGTTAAGTTCGGAAACTCCCACTTGACGCAAAATCTTTAATGGGTGCCTCCTATCTCCCCCCCAAAAAAATAAAAAAGGGGCTTGACATATCAAGGTTATGAGCATATGTTCATAATGAAGGTAGGGATCTATCATGCCCAGACCACATAAAAGACGATGGATCAGCTCCTGGCCGGGAGCCGAATTCTTTAAGCCACGGGGGGTGCCTCTGGCGGGACTTGAAGTGTCGCAACTGGGGTTTGATGAGTATGAAGCCATGCGTCTCCATGATATTGAGGGGTTTGATCAGACACAAGGCGCCGAAGAGATGAAGGTCTCCCGGGCGACTTTTGGCCGAATTCTCGCCTCCGCCCATAAAAAAGTGGCCGAGGCGTTGACCTTTGGGAGAGCCATCCGGATTGAAGGCGGAAATTATCAGTTCCCGCCCGGCCGGGGAATTGGTCAGGGCCGTGGTGGTGGCCGAGGCGGTGGCCGTGGCCGTGGTGGTGGGCGAGGGGGAAATATTAGAGGCGATCGTTTATATTTATAATAATTAACGAAAGGGGTAGAAGAGGAATTGAGCATCCGCTCGGGAGGTCCGTTGTCGATGCTTTTATTATTTCTTACCCCGGGCATTTTTGAAGGAGGTGAGAATAATGCCAGGTTTTAATGGAACAGGACCACAGGGGTTAGGGCCCCGGACCGGAGGTGGCTTTGGTTATTGCCCGCCGGGAGCCGGACCAGTGCCGGTAGGATACGGCGGCATTTACCGAGGTGTGGGTCTGGGAGTGGGTCGGGGAGGATATCCCCGGGGCGGAGGACGAGGACGGGCCTGGGGCGGTGGCCGTGGTTTTGGCCGGAGAACGTTTCCCGGGGCCGGTTTAAGGTGGAGGTAGAGAGTGGAGTCGGTTGTTTAGTTGAAAGGAAAATTTAAAAAGGAGGTGTTATTATGCCAGGTTTTGATGGAACAGGACCACAGGGGTTTGGGTCGAGAACCGGCGGTGGTTTCGGGTACTGCCCGCCGGGAACCGGAACAGCGCCGGTAGGGTATAGTGGCGCGTATTACGGTGTTGGTCGGGGAGGTTATCCCTGGGGCGGAGGACGAGGACGGGCCTGGGGCGGTGGACGCGGCTTTGGCTGGAGAACGTACCCCGGGGCTGGTTTAGGGCCTTATTATGCGCCCTTCCCCGGGGCCGCTTATCCGCCGGATCCAGCCGCCGAACGTAGTTTTCTGGAGCAGCAGACTAAGGTGCTCCAGGATGAACTAGAGGCCATCCGGCAACGTCTGGGGGAGATCGAGAAGGCCGATCAGCCCCCGACGGAAGAAGCGTAACGGCCCGAACTGGATGGATCAAGGAATGAGCCGGTTATCCGGCTCATTCCT
>JAVCDH010000099.1 GCA_030765805.1 Candidatus Euphemobacter frigidus | reverse complement strand
TTAAAATAATCTGTAAAATATTTTCAACAATGAATTTGCTTTAATCGTACTAATCAGTTTGAGTTATAACAATTTCCCGGTGCTACTTGCCGATTCCGGGTTAAAGAGTTTGTTATCATCATGATTGATCTATTAATGAACACAGGGGAACGGAAGGAAATTTATGAAAGTATTCAAGTTCGGAAATAAATTCATAATCAGGATAGACCGGGGCGAGGAGATTCTTGATACCGTCAAAGCGGTTTGCAAAGAAAACGATATCAAGCTCGGTTCAATCGCGGGGATCGGGGCGGCCAACCGGGTAACCATCGGGCTTTTTGAGACGAAAACCAGGGAATACCATTCCCGGGAATTCACGGGAGACTACGAGATCGCCCCATTATTCGGTATCATCACCACCATGGACGGAGAAATATATCTCCATATTCACGCCAATATCTGTGATTCCCGGCATCAATCTTTCGGCGGCCACTTAAGCTCCGCCATAGTCAGCGCGACTTTTGAAGCGATAGTGACTAAAATTGAAGGCGAGGTCGACCGGAAATTCAGCGACGAGATCGGATTAAATCTTCTATCTCCGGTTTAACTCATCCAGTTCGCAGCGGCCTTTGGATTCCATTTGGTGGTAATTTTCTTGGCCTTGGTCAGAAACTGGATCGAACTTCTTCAGGTAATGTCTCCTGCTCCGAATTTGGATTGTTTCCCGCCTCCGAAACTGAACGGTTCGCGAGGCACCGGAACCCCGATATTTACTCCGACCATGCCGGCTTACTTGGGGTCGGACCTCTCCAACTGTTTGATTGCCATATGATTATCTAAAAATACCCCTCTGTTTTAGGGCTTAGAGTCCCATTTTTAGCCTCAAAATTGATACTTTAAGGCCATTCGGATCATCGGGAAATCATAAAAGCCCCAAAACAGGTAATACTTGAAACGGGGCCTTACACTCATTCCTGCTGAATTTAGAACTCTTCGGTCTCCCTCCAGGGCGGCAGCAGGGTACCCAGGGGGTAAACCATGTACCAGTGTGTTCCCAGAGAATATGAAGTCGAAGATTGCTCAAACAATCAAAATAGAGTAGATTATATCCGGGCAAGTAAAGTTCAGGTGGACATCCAATGGAAAGGAGGAAAGGATGAAGAAGATAATGGCGGTGATGATTATAATTAGTCTCATTGTGGGAGCTTCGTCAGTGTTGGCGGAAGATATCATTCTCTGGGGGAAGCAGACCAGGGGATGGGGCGCCACCAACGCCAAGACTGAAAGTGAGGCTATCACGCTGGAAAAGACAGCCACGATCGTCAAAGTCGAGGGAACCGCAAAAAGATACTGCATCTGGTCCGGCGGCCGGTCAGTCCTCTGCGGCGGTAGAAAGAAGAGCATCGTGGGCAAGACGCTTTCTCCCGGACGGTACACCGTCCTTCCTGGTCTGAACGACCAGAGTTCGGCGGATGTGAGGATATATCTTCAGGAGAACTAATGTCCCGACGGCAGGGGAAGGGAAACAGGAAGATTCAAGGAGGGGAAATTTGAGTTTAACACATGGTCTTTCCAGATTTGTTTGTGTCTTTTTTGCGGCGGGATTGTCGATTATGGCCGGGGGAGAAGCCCGGGGCCAATCTGCGAAGGCACCTCCCCAGGTGGCGCTTGCCCTGGAATCGGTCCGACTCGGCCCGCTCTTCCCCAGCACTTCCGATATGTTGACCTTCGGCAAGCTCAAGTGGCGGCGCTTGAAGAAAAATCTCGGCACCGACGTCGTGGCAAAGGAGAGCCGAGCGGTCTCGTCCGGGATGTACTACGTCAGCTATATTAAACTTGGCGATCGGCTTGAGGAAATGAAAAAGCAGGTGAAATATTACAGGGGTTCCCTCCAGAGGTTCCCTGAAGAACATGAAGCCAAACTGGAAAGTGCGCGCGGGGACCTGGCCAACGCCGAGTCCTATGCTCGACAGAAGGCCCACAATAAGTCTCTGCAGAACCGGAATATTCGTCACGCAATCAGGGAATTTATCCGGCAGCAGCTGCAAGCTCTCCGGGAACTGTCTCTCCAGCGTGGACTGATGGATACCGTCGGAAGTGAGATCATCACCCGCAAACAGAGCGACCGGGAATCCCGGCTGATTGCCGATTTCCAGCATCCCGTGCCCTCCCAGGCAACCCTGATCGGCATCGGGTTCAACGCCGGGGGGGAGGCCCGCCTGTCGCCCTGCTTGCTGCGTCCATCCGGGGAACAACTGACAATCATCTGGCGGGGAAAGGAACTTCACGCCGAGAAAGCCGGCAATTATCACTTCCTGTTCGAGGTCCCGGTGATCGCCCGGAAAGACGACCTGATCGGCATTACCAGTCCCGCGGGACTGAACATTACTTATGACCCGGGCGTGGGCGATGGGCGGATACTTGATATTGTCGCCGCACCGGGCGAATCACTTACTGCAAGGGACTTTCAAGACAAAGGGAAACGCGCCTATTCATTCAACATGTATGGAATTATAGAATAGTTGGACTTATCATCTCCTTGGACAAGCCGGCATGGGCTGGGGGCTTTTCCCGGGTCGGGTCCTATATTCCCGAAGCTCTCGATCCTCAATACAGCCCCTTGAAGTTTGAGACTGGATTTACTTAAGGCCCGGGCCTTTTAAGTGCCGGTAGTACTCATCCTCAGTGGTCAGGATGAGTGTGGTCTCACTATCAATAGTTTTCCGGTAGGTTTCCAGTGTTTTTAAAAACGAATAAAAATCCGGGTCCTTATTATACGCGGTAGCATAGATTTCGGTCGCTTCCGCGTCGGCCTTTCCCTTGAGCCCCTGGGCCGTGCGGTAGGCTTGGGAAGTTATCTTTTTCAGTTCTTTTTCCCTTTGACCGTCGATCTCAGCCCGTTTCCCGTGCCCCTCGGAGCGATAGCTTTCGGCGGCCCGTTTTCTTTCCGCGATCATCCGTTCGTAAACCTCGTTCTGGACTTCCTCCACGTAATTCAGCCGCTTTATCCGCACGTCCACCACCTCGATTCCATACTGGGGAGCGAGTTCCCGGGCCGTTTTTAAAATTGCCGCCTCAAGTTGCTCCCGCCCGACCTCTATACTCTCAAGAGCTTCGTCCGTAACGATCATATCTTTACTCTCTTCGCCGACCTTGATAATCCGATTGGAATCTCTGACCACTTCCACCAAAAGATGGCTGGTAATAGCGTCCCGGGTGGCTGAGTTGATGATATCATCGAGTTTTGAATGGGCCCCCGTTTCATTACCCACCGTCTGGAGAAATTTCAGGGAATCGGAAATCTTCCAGCGGGCGGTGGTATCCACCCAGATAAATTTTTTATCCTTGGTGGGGATCTGGTTGGGGTCACCATCCCATCCCAGAAGCCTCTTCTCAAAGTAACGGGCTTTCTGAATGAATGGTTTTTTAAAGTGCAAGCCGGCCTCCGTGACAGGACGGCCAACCGGTTTCCCGAACTGGGTAATGACTACCTGATGGGTTTCCGGCACCACATAAGCCCAACCAACCATAAAAAAAATGATCACCAGTACAACCACTCCGATCAGAACACTAACTGCTATCTTCATTTTTGACCTCCTTCCACAGATCCGATATTCAGGAGAGGCAATATCGAGGTTTGCTTCGGATCCATTATGTACTTCTGCCGCGCTTTGGGAATAATCTCCGACATGGTCTCAAGATATACCCTCTTTTTGGTTATCTCCGGCGCTTTCTTGTACTCGGCCAGTACGGAGATAAACCGTTCCGTATCACCCCGAGCCCGGTTTATCTTATCCACCGCGTATCCCTCGGCTTCCCGTATCGTTCTTTCCGCCTCACCCCGGGCTTTGGGAATAATCTTGTTATAAGCTTCCCAGGCCTGATTGACCAATTTGTCTTTCTCCTGTTTGGCCTGATTGACTTCGTTGAACGCCGGTTTTACTTTATCCGGCGGATTGACATCCTGGAGCTTTACGGTGACAATCTGAACGCCGGTTTCATAGTCGGCTAAAATCTTCTGGATCCCGGTCTGGGCCAGAGTGTTTATCTCCGACCTCTTGGTGGTCAGGACTTCATCCACACTGTAGTCACCAACCAACCTTCTCATCACTACTTCGGATATGTCCCGGATATTATTTACGGGATTTCTGGTGTTAAAAAGGAATTTGACCGGGTCCGCTATCCGGTACTGGACAATCCAGCGCACGTCAAGGATATTGAGGTCTCCGGTGAGCATCAGGGATTCGCCAAGATAAGAGCGGCTTGAATACCTGGTCTTGCGCCCCGCCTCTAAGGTCCTTACCCCGAACTCGTCCGTGAAAATGTGCCGGATCCTCACCGGAGTCACCTTATCAATGCCGAAGGGGAGCTTGTAATGAAGTCCGGGAGCAGTGGAAGCAATATATCTACCGAAGCGCCGGACCACGCCCACTTCATCGGCATCGATAGAATAAAATGTTCCGGCTAAACCTATCACTACCAGCAAAACCACAATTGCGATGGGGATAAGCTTTCCCTTCCTCTGACTAAGTTGCTTTTTTACTTCCAGGATTATGTCTTCCGGCTGATTAACATCCATATCATCCTCCTTTTAATAATGAGCTTTTTTATCTTAAAACATGTGGCAAAATCAAATGTTTTGTGAAAATATGATTACCATGATTACCATGATTACCCATTTAAGGTTGCTCGTCAAGAGATAAACTCCACCTGTAAGGATCAGGGTCACCCATTAAAGGTGCCATACAATCAGGGTAACGGGCAATGACGCCCGATATAACCCAAAAGGAGGTACCGGTATGGACCTTTATACGGGTATTGATCTTCACTCGAACAATGGATTCTGCGGGATCCTTAATATGGAGGGTGGACGAGTATTCCAGAAGAAGATGCCGAATGACCTGTCAAGGGTTTTGGCGACTCTCTATCCCTTCAAGGAAGATATCAAAGCTATTGCCCGGAGGCAAAGCAAGGCCCCATATAGCGAGTAATTGAAGGCAAAGTCCATGGAATCGATCGGCCGGACCGCCAACCCTTTCCGGCAATCGACATCAAGGACGGCCGCATAACATCGCCGGCGCCCAGAGAAATCCATCATGAGGGATAAAACGAACCTTCGCTCCCGGCTCCACGAAATAATCTTCGAGGCGGACACCCCGGCCGGCAAAGCCTTTGACGTGGGGCTGATCATATGCATCCTGGTAAGCGTCGCGGTGGTGATGATCGACAGCGTCCGGGAGGTTGATGAATCGTGCGGGGGCTTTCTCTATGGAGCGGAATGGTTCTTCACCATCGTCTTCGCCGTGGAGTACGGGCTCCGGCTTTATTCGATCGGCCGGCCACTCAAGTACGCGACCAGTTTTTACGGGATCGTCGACCTGCTGGCGATTCTGCCCACCCCGCTCAGTTTATTCTTCCCGGGCAGCCAGTACCTGCTGGTGATCCGGGTCCTCCGGGTTCTCCGCATCTTCCGGGTCTTCAAACTGGGCCAGTTCATCGTGGAAGCGAACATCCTCTACCGGGCGCTCCGGGGGAGCCTCCGCAAGATTGCCATCTTTCTCCTGGCGCTCTTCACGCTGGTTATCATCTTCGGATCATTGATGTACCTTATTGAAGGTGAAGACCACGGTTTTACCAGCATCCCCCGGAGCATCTACTGGGCGATCGTGACCCTGACCACCGTCGGGTACGGCGACATCTCTCCCGGGACCAGCCTCGGCCAGGCGGTGGCGGCGGTGGTGATGATCTTAGGGTATAGCATTATCGCGGTCCCGACGGGGATCTTCACGGTAGAGTTCGTGAAGGCCCAGAAAGGGCAGATCAGCACTCAGGTCTGCCCCCAGTGCAGCGCTGAAGGCCACGATCCGGACGCCGTCTACTGCAAGCGCTGCGGGACGAAGCTCTGAAACAACTCCGGCCACATCCCCTGAATAGTAAGACGCGGTCCCGATACAGAACCGGGCAGATAGTAGACTGAACTTGGCCTTATCACTGTGCTATAAATGAGTGGACAAACCCCGCAATTGCGTGGTATAACCCCGCATTATGAATAGATTGGCAGAAATACTTTCATCACGAGTTCGTGCTGAAATCTTTCGGTTATTATTTTCTGGAACCATAGATGAACTCCACGTTCGCGAGATAGAGCGTCGCACCGGTTTTAATGATAAGAGCATACGAGAGGAGTTGAAGAAACTTGGGCTCTGGGAACTGGTAAAAAAACGAAAAAGTAGCAATCGCCTATACTATCGGGCTAACGAAAACCATCCGCTTTATCAGGAAATCCATAACCTGGTATTAAAAACTTCCGGTATGGTTGAACCATTTAGAGAAGCTCTTAATGGCTAACTGACACACCCTATAGGTCACTTTGGTTGCACGCACGTGACAACGGCACGACCTAAAGGTCACCTTATATTAGTTTACAAACCTACATTGGATGTGTGCCCTGCACGGAGGTCCAGTGAGCGTAGCGA
>JAVCDH010000113.1 GCA_030765805.1 Candidatus Euphemobacter frigidus | reverse complement strand
CCGACCGGGCTTCAGGTCTCCCCTGCCGTCCCTGATTTTCGGGGTGGTCATTGTACTTTATCTGTTATTGTGGATGACGGCGTACGCTCTTCCCGATACCGGCTTTGACGGCCTCTGGTATCATAACCCCACCATGCATTTCTGGGCCTCAAAGGGATACGTTCACTGGATAGATGGTGGGGATGGGGATTGGAGTAACCTGATAAACCGGCGTTTTAACGGCTGGCCCAAGGGGGTGGAGCTGATGGGATTTATAATGGTCCGGGCGACCGGACTCTCTCGTCTGTTGAACGCCTTCAACCTCCCCTTCCTCCTGGTGGGAATGTATTCGATCCTCTGCCTATCCCGGCTATTCGGCGCCGCTTGGTCTCTTTCCTTACTGGCCGGAGCTCTATTTGTGTTCGTGCCGGTCAATATTGTCTTGAGTCTCACCACCTTGATCGACCCGGCGGTGGCCTCCTGCTACATTGCCCTCTTTGCCATGGTTGCTTCCGTGCGGATGTCATGTTCACTTTCTACGATCCGTCGTCAAAAATCAACCGGCTTGCCGCATCCAACAAGTGGTTTGATGCGATGATGGCTGGACGGCCAATCCTTGCTAATTCGGAGTTGAGGAAGGCTCCGTGGATCGAAAGAGAAGATATCGGCTATCTTTGCCCCTATGGAAGCGTGGAGGAACTAGACGGCCGCCTCTGCCGGATTCGGGATTATTCAGATGAGGCGATGCGGACGGCGAGCGCGCCGACGGCGTTTCCGACAAAACCGATCATGTCTATCGGATGGCCTGCCGCCGCGCAGAGAACGGTAATCGCCAGGTAGGCGTCTCCCGCCCCGGCGATCGACCTCATTTATATCGCCTCTAACCACGCATCGCATGCCGACTTTGTCTCCGTTTCCCGTAATCTTTGCGCTCCAGCCGTATAATCTTGACACATCTCACCTGTCCGCCGTAGCTTTAGCGGAGGTGGATCCACGCCAACAACACAACCTAGGTTAAAAGTCTCTTCAATAAATTTAGAATATAGAGGCTTTTCAGAAGTATTGTGATTTATGTTGTTGACTTTAGAATATTCTAAATTAGAATACATAACTGATCATGAACCTCTCACCTTTACAATTTAGAGAAGTCTTTCATCTTGAGTTTCTGCGAGAACTTGTTAAGAAAATCCCTCCTTCGGCATTTGTGCTCAAGGGAGGAAGTAATCTTCGGTTCTTCTTTGGATCAATCCGCTATTCAGAAGATATGGATTTGGATGTTGAAAAGATATCCGTGAATACGTTACAGGAGCGGACTTTGGCGATTTTAAAGTCGAAGCTTCTTTTAAGCAGACTTCGCACCTTTGGAATTGATGAAATTATTCCCGCGGATATGAAGTATGCCAAGCAAACTCAAACAGTCCAGCGTTTTAAAACTCATCTTATTACTTCAGCGGGAGAGGACCTTTTTACAAAAATAGAATTCTCCCGCAGGGGATTTGATGCCCCCTCCGCCCCGGATCCAATAGATTCGTCTGTTCTATCCCGGTATTTACTTCCACCGATTATAGTGCCGCATTACTCAGTTGAATCAGCTGTAAATCAAAAAATTACTGCTCTTCTTTCTCGACGAAAAACTGAAGCAAGAGATATATTTGATCTTTATATCCTCCATTCGCAAATTAGAGCGGAGGGAAGATTATTTTTAAGTAGATTATCGGAGAAAAAGTTAAAAGAAATTCGGGATAAAATCTATGCGATTGACTATGAGCAATATCGGAATACGGTTGTATTATTTCTATCCTCTGAAGATCAGGCTCACTATAATTCACAAAACATGTGGGATGAAATGCGATTGGTTGTTTTATCTTTCATTGATAGGGAACTTAAACATGGGTAAGCGGACTGTCAGCCAGGCATTGCAATTAATTATTCGACCGGTGTTCACCACCAGGGAATTATCGGTTTTGAGGGACGGTTCTTTATCTTCAACATCCCAATCATTGTCTCGATTGGAGAATAAGGGATTGGTCCGGCGACTGATACGAGGGGTGTGGTGTATCCCTTCCGATCCAAGGTTCTCACCTTTTGCCGTTGTTCCATTTCTTGTTCCCGGTCACCGCGCATATGTTTCTTTTATCACCGCGTTACATCTTCATGGAATTATTGAGCAGATACCCCAGGTGATCTATGCCGCTACGACAGGGCATGGGCGAACTATCACTACCGATATAGCTACATATTCGTTTCACCAATTGATGCCGGAAATTTTCTGCGGGTTCGACTGGTATGGTAATCGTCAGGATTTTCTGGTCGCCGCCCCCGAAAAAGCACTGGTGGATAGTTTGTATCTATCCAGTCGAAAGGGACAGAGGTTTGGCGTTTTCCCGGAGCTGAGTTTTAGCTCTTCTTTCAGTTTCCCGAGTGCCCGGAAGTGGGCTAAACGCATAACTGATGACCGGATTCGCGGCTGTGTTCTAAAAAAGCTTAGAAATATTGAGGCAAGAGATTAGGGGGACTCAACAGGATTATTTATCAATTTTCTTGCGGAAATAGGAATTCGAGGAAATAATGATAGATACTATTATCATTTTAAAATGAAACAGATATTGCAGCATTTAAAGACCGGTGAACTGGAAGTCGCGGAGCTCCCCGCCCCCCGGGCGGAGACAGGAGAGATTTTGATACAGAGCCGGGCGACACTGATCTCCCCGGGAACCGAGCGGATGCTGGTTGAATTCAGCCGGGCCAATCTTCTCTCCAAGGCCCGGCAGAAACCAGATAAGGTCCGGCAGGTTCTGGATAAGATCAAGGCCGATGGGCTGATGCCTACCCTGGACGCGGTCTTCCGCAAGCTCGACCAACCACTCCCGCTGGGTTATTGCAATGCCGGCGTGGTGCTGGAGACGTGATCGGGGATCCATGATCTGCATCCGGGAGATCGGGTGGTCAGTAACGGTCCCCACGCCGAGATCGTCTCTGTTTCCCGGAACCTCTGCGCGAAGATCCCGGATGATGTCACCGATGAAGAGGCGGCCTTTACGGTTCTGGGAAGTATTGCTCTCCAGGGCTTGCGGCTGGCAAAACCGGAGTTGGGAGAAAAGTTCATGGTCTTTGGGATGGGGCTGATCGGATTGATCGTGGTGCAGCTCCTCCGGGCTAACGGATGCGAGGTGTTGGCGGTTGACCTTGTGCCTGCGCGTTTAAGATTAGCCAGAGAGTTCGGCGCCCGGACCGTCGATCTCTCTGCCGGCGGTGACCCGATCGCGATGGCCCGGGAACTGACCGGGGGGAGCGGAGTGGACGGGGTATTGATTGCCGCTTCGGCCAAGACCAATGAGATTGTCCATCAAGCCGCACAGGCCTGCCGGAAACGGGGGCGGATCATCCTGATCGGGGTAGTCGGCCTCAATCTCCAGCGGAGCGACTTCTATGAAAAAGAGATCTCATTTCAGGTATCCTGTTCCTATGGGCCGGGGCGTTACGATGAGCAGTACGAACAAAGCGGACAGGATTATCCTTATGGTTTTGTGCGCTGGACCGAACAGCGGAACTTTGAAGCGATTCTGGCCGCGCTGCGGGATGGGAAACTCCGGGTCGATAACTTGATTACCGACCGTTTCCCGATCGGTGACGCCGGCGCGGCCTATGAGAAGGTCGCGTCTAATCCCGGTTCGCTGGGAATTATCCTCCAATATCCGGGCCCGGTTGAGCGGTCCGGGGTGGTCAGGTTGAAGCAGGCTCCTTCTGCCGCCGCCAGTAAGGGGGTAGCGGGTGTGATCGGAGCGGGCAATTTCGCCAACGCGGTCCTCCTCCCGGCACTCGCGAAGACATCGGCTCGATTAGCTTATATCGCCGATTTGAACGCTGTCGCCGCGGGTAGTGCGGCCCGAAAATATGGCGGGGAGCAGGCGGTTACCGACTATCGGATGATCCTGGACGACCCAAAAGTCAACACCGTTTTCATCACTGTCGGCCACCACCTCCACGCCCGTTTGATCTGTGAATCTCTCCAGTCAGGAAAGCACACTTTCGTAGAAAAACCCCTTGCCCTGAACGAAGCCGAACTGAGCGAGGTCATTTCTGTTTACCATTCTCCACTCCCCATTCCCCATTCTCTAACCGTCGGCTTTAATCGCCGATTCAGTCCTCATACCAAGAAGTTAAAAGAACTTCTGAAAAGCCGCTCCGGCCCTCTCTGCATGAACATGACGATCAACGCCGGTGAGATTCCCCCCGATCACTGGACCCAGGATCCGGAGCGGGGTGGAGGGAGGATTATCGGGGAAGGGTGTCATTTTATTGACCTTCTCTCTTATCTGGCTGGAAGTCCGGTCCGGACTGTCTCCGCGGTTATGGTCGGGGAAGGCCCTGCCGTCCGTGGTGACAAGTCCTCTATCATCTTGGGATTTGCTGATGGTTCGATCGGAACAGTCAATTATTTCGCCAATGGTCCTAAAAGCTATCCCAAGGAGATGCTGGAAATCTTCTCCGACGGACGGGTGTTGAAGATGGAGAACTTCCGGGTGACCCGGGGATATGGCTTTCAGGGTTTTCGCTCCTTCAAGACCCGCCGCCAGGACAAGGGGCACCGGGCGGAGTTAAGCGCCTTTATTGTCCGCGTTATCAAGGGTGGCGAACCTCTCATCCCTTTTAATGAGTTGATTAATGTAACAAGAGCCAGTTTCGCCGCGGTGGCCTCCGCCCGGGAGAAACGAATGATTGACTTAGCTTGATGGAATTTATATGAATAGGGGACAGGCCCTAAGATACTGGTATCTTCTGAAATGCATGGGGCCCAGGTGGCTGGCTTCCCGGGCACTGTACCGGCTTAAAATAAAGTCCGGCTGGTTCAGACGCCGGTTCCCGTGTATTTCTTGGAAAGATAGGCCCTTGGCCTCTTTCCTGACCGACCCGAAACTGGCGGAACCGGGACGATATCTGAAGCATCGCCGCATTGCCACCTCTGATTTCTTCTTTTCACCCGAAGACCGCGTCACCGCCCGTTCTCAACTGTTCCGGTTTGATGGGATGGGAGAGGAAGGTTCTGCCGCCCATTGTGTCGTAGAGGCGGATACTATCCTTAAGGGAGTATTCCGATATTTTTCCCATCACGAGGTTGAGGCCGGTTTTCCCCCGGATTGGTTTGCCAATCCTTTTCAGAAAACTGCCGGATTTGATCTTGAGCTACAGGCTCAGCACTGGTCCGTCATCGATGACTTCTCTCGGGGAGACATCAAGGTGGTTTGGGAGCTGAGCAGGTTCAGTTTTGTTTATCCATTAATCCGTGCCTACTGGCGAACCGGTGACGATAAATACGCGGAAGGTTTCTGGAGACTCGTTGAAGATTGGCGGGAATGCAATCCACCTCGATGTGGCCCGCAGTGGAAGTGTGGCCAGGAAGTCGCGTTCCGGATTATGGCCTGGGTTTTCGGCCTCTATGGTTCCTTTGACGCCCCTGCCACCACTGCGGAACGTCTCATAAACCTCGCCCAGATGATCGCCGTATCCGCGGAACGGATCGAGAGTAATCTTTCTTACGCTTTGAGCCAGAAGAATAACCATCCCATCAGCGAGGCGATGGGGCTATGGACGGCGGGAATAATTTTCCCGGAGTTCAATGATGCTGCCCGCTGGAAGGAACGCGGCCGGGAGATTCTGGAGAGATGCGCACTTGAGTTAATCTACCCGGACGGTACCTTTTCCCAGCACTCGACCAATTATCATCGGCTGATGCTGGATGATTATTTGTGGGTGCTCTCCCTGGCCGAGAAAAATGGCGAGAAATTTTCAGAGCCGGTGATGGACCGGGTAAAAGCGGCCGGATTATTTCTCCTGGAGATCATTGATCCGGACACTGGCCGGGTACCCAACCTCGGTGCTAATGATGGTGCTTTGATCTTGCCCCTAACCAACTGTAATTACCTTGACTTCCGCCCGACCGTCCAGGCGGCCTTGATCCTTACTGCCGGGAAGCGAGCATTTACTCCCGGGCCCTGGGATGAGGCTCTTTTCTGGCTGGGGTTACCGGCCCTGGAAGATGTCAAGCCCACTGGAAAGGCTTTACGGGTGAATAGCTATTTCAAGGATGGCGGTTACCTGATTCTACGGGGAAAGATTTCCCGGGCGATGATTCGCTGCACATCGAAATACCGCCACCGCCCGTCTCACGCCGATCAACTTCATCTCGACCTCTGGCGGGGGAGCACCAATATCCTCCGTGATTCGGGTACATATAGTTACAATGATCCCCCCTGGGAGACGTATTTCTCCTCGACCGGTGCCCATAACACGGCTGAGTTTGACGGACATAATCAAATGCCGCGCTTAAGCCGTTTTCTCTTTGGTGATTGGTTGGCAGTACGTACTACAGAGCCGCTTACAGAGACGAAAGAGCGGATCCGGTGGGAGGGGGGGCACCTGGACTGGAGCTCCTGCGTCCACCGTCGGAGAGTTGAAGTTGATCTTCTGGATGATGTCTGGACAATAACGGATTTTCTCTCGGGGTTTCGCACGAAGGCGGTTCTCCACTGGAGGTTGGCGTCGGAGTTGACGTGGAGATTGGAAGGATTGCGCTGCATAGCGGACGGTGTGATAATTAAGATCCTGCCGGACTGTGAAACGGCCAGGATCGAACTGGTTCAAGGATGGGAGTCTCTCTACTACTTTGAAAAGGTCCGGATTCCGGTTCTTGAGATAACTTTGCAACCTTCTTACGCTACGGTGACGACTACGATAAAATTTGACCACGAAAACAAGTCTTAGATTGAAACAGGATGCAGCATTTAATCGGTACTATTTGTGGAAATATTTTTAGATCTGAGAAAGAACATGAGTTTATTTAAAAACCAGCTTGGTAATCTGGGATGGGCATGAAATATTTTATCAATTTTTTAAGAGCGTCCCATTTTCTTGAGGTGGGGCATTAGGCCGCTCTCCGCCATTTATAATAGACCAGTTTAATTTGACACCTATTTTGTAGGTTCATTCTC
>JAVCDH010000001.1 GCA_030765805.1 Candidatus Euphemobacter frigidus | reverse complement strand
TAGAAGTTTTCTGGGCCTCGTTAAGCTCCCCCCTGCCGCCCTTCCGGTCGGCCTACGGCCTCCCTCCAGGGCGGCAGGGGGGGACCCAGGGGGTAAACCCATGTACCAGTGTGTTCCCGCCTTCGACCAATTGCCAGCTTGCCCTCCTTCCCGTGTTATGCAATAATATTCCCCATGAGAATCTTTCAAGAACCAGGTTCCAAGTGGTCTGGAACTGACTCACGTAAAAGCGGTTTCTTATCACTCTTCGAAGAGAAAAGCCGCCGTTACTTATTTTTCTTCCTCATAGAACACGGATAAAGCCAAATATGAGCAAGTACTTCCCTGTTATCGCCCTGTGCTGTCTCCTTCTTCTACTCGATATTATCAGCATCAGGCACAAAACACTGACTAACGACGAACGGGCACACTACCGGTATGGGTCGAGCATTCTCCGAGGCAATTCCAGTCGAGCCAATAATCAGGCCACAATGCCGGTCTCGTCGCTCAATGCGATCCCTGGATTTTTGGGAACCTTCTTCCCGGAAGGGATAATCCGCCAGTGGCTACTCAGGATCGAAACCGGGAGATATATAACCATTTTAATCTCCCTCCTCGTAGGCCTTCTGGTTTTTCATTGGTCCAACCGCTTGTACGGTTACCGGGCGGCGCTTTTTAGCCTCTTTCTGTACACCTTTTCGCCGAATATAATCGCCCACTCCCGTCTGGTTACAACTGACATTTACGCCACAGGGATGATAACTCTCACCGTCTACTGCGCCTGGCGCTTCACCAGGCAACGGAGTTGGAAATGGGCGCTGGCGACTGCCGCGACACTCGGTATTAGCCAACTGGTCAAGTGCACCTGCATGATCCTCTATCCGATCATCGGGGTGTTGGCTCTGGCCAAGGCAATTCCGGCTTTCGCCCATTGCAGCTGGATCAATCATCGGGGCCGGCTGAAATCAATTCTACTCCAAGCTATCGGGGGATTTCTGCTTCTGGTAGTCGTCAGCCTCGTAATTATCAATCTCGGTTTCCTGCTGAACGGCTCTGGTACGCCCCTGACAGAATATCAATTTATAAGCCGGACCTTCTCCAACCTCCAAATTCTGCCCGAGAAGCTGGCGAAGCTTCCCTTCCCCCTCCCCCGACCTGTATTAACAGGTTTGGATTACCTGATCTGGGAGGGGGAGACGGGAGAGAGACCCCCTAATTATCTCTTCGGGGAAGTACGGCATGGGAATCGGGGCTTCATGGGTTATTTCTTTTGGGCCTTCCTCTTGAAAGTACCGCTCGCCACCCAGTTGATCATCCTGTTGGCGATTGTATTCTATATTAAAAACCGAAAACGCTACCGCTTCAGTTCAAATGAGATCTTCTTGGCACTGCCAACCGTGGTTTTTTGGACTTATATCAATTTTTTCTCCGTTTACAACGCCGGGATCCGATACTCGATTATGGTTTTCCCCCTGATCTTCATATTCTGCGGCTCTCTGGTCGAACCTTGGTCCCGATTAGGAAAATCGATCCGGAGCTTGATTTTTTTTCTCCTGCTCTACTTGGTGGTTTCCGTTCTTTCATATTTCCCCCATTACATTTCATACTTCAATGAATTGATCATTGATCGGAAATTGGCCTACCGCGTCCTGGGCGAAAGTAATATTAACTGGGGACAAAACCAGTGGTATCTAAAGCAATACCTGAAAGAGAACCCAGATGCGGTTTTGGAGCCGAGGTCACAACCGCGAACAGGTAAAATTGTGGTGACGGTGGATACGCCGGGCGAGTTCGCAACGGAAGAAAAATACCGCTGGCTGCGGGAAAATTTTCAACCTGTCGGGCACATCGCATATACTTATCTGATATACACTATTGTTCCCCAGGATGCGAAAAACAGCCGCTGACGGCAAGACGTGCTGGGAGTGCGGGCATAATGAAGTTTGATGCCCGGGAAGAGGCCGAATTTAACTCGTTCAGGATAGTTCCTGCAATTCGGACCAGCTATAAGAATTCTTGCTGCAATTACTCCGGTCCCGACGGTAACCCCTACACCAGAACCCACTGACTAACCGCCCCCGGTTCCCCCGCCGATCTGGATCACCGACTACAACGGCGACGGTACCAGTGACCTGGCGATCTTCAGGTCATCCTCCGGATTATGGGCGGTCCGGGGGATCACACGGGTTTACTTCGGCTCTTCCTCCGATCTCCCCATCCCCGGAGACTACACCGGCGACAGGACCACCGACATCGCGATCTTCCGGGAAAGCTCCGGACTCTGGGCGGTCAACGGAGGCCCAAGGGTTTACTTCGGGGGAGCAGGTGATCTGCCGGTCCCGGGAGATTACAGCGGGAACTGGACTGCGGCGGTAGGAATCTACCAGTCGTCTTCGGGCCTCTGGGCCATCAAGGGAATTATCCGGGCCTATTTCGGCTCCTCGAGCGACAGCCCGGTACCCGGTGATTACGATAGCTCCGGAAGCTGGGACTTGGGAATCTTACGGACCTCCAGCGGCCTGTGGGCCATTAAGGGGGTGACGAGGGTTTACTTCGGGAGTGTAAACGATGAACCGATCCCGGGAGGGTACAAGGGGGACGGGAAGGATTATCCCGGGGTCTTCCGGGAGAGCAGCGGCCTCTGGGCTATCAAGGGGGTAACCAGGGCTTACTTCGGCTCCGGAAGCGATGTGCCGGTGACTCGGTAGGGCAGGGAAGTAAAATCCCATGGCATCCACAACCGCATGTGCTAGTGCAATATATACTGCTCTGGCACCACATGGGGTGGGGAGGAACCACTGACAGGGTTCCTGCTTCTGACCGTGAAACCAGGGGTTAAATGCCCTTAGTCATTCTGGCGGGTGGCAAGGATGAAAAATCCACCGGAAGCCCCTGCTGGAAAAAGCCGTCTGATTGTTCAGGGCTTGCGCTAACGTCTCTCTCCATTCCCCTCGCTCAACCTCTGTCTTCGCTGAGCGCCTTGACACCTTAAAAGACACTTGATATCCTGTATTTGATCAATCAAGCAGCTCTAAATCACCCGTGAAGTGCGTAAGTCGTGTGTGCAATAGATCGATTTCTCTTCCAGCCAGTCCAGGAGATCCGGGTTGCAGTAAGCTCCATCAGCCCGGAAGTAAAGTCGGACTGAGGGAAACAACTTGCGAATAAGAGGAACCAAATGCTTAAGAATAGCGAGTGTTCCGGCCATTGCTCCGGCATTACCGGGACGCAGAACGGAGACGATAGGATGCTTTCTGCATTCTTTATCAAAGGAGATTGTTACTATCAGGGGCAGGTAGCACCAGGTATCGTAATAACCATTGAAGAACGTCATTGGCTGCTGCCCGTGAGTCGGGTCATGGGTCTGATCGAGATCGATGATGATTCGTTTTGGGCGGCGCTTACCCCGTCGGCGTTTTTGCTGCTGGCAGATAATTTTTTCAGCTAATTGTGTAGATAGAGTAAGCAACTGAAAGCGTGTAACGCTATTTTCAAATCGGGAGAGCGTCGGCTGGGAGCCGAGACCATCTCCCGTGATCGGGTCACGATCACACATGAGTTTGAGTACCGGATCCTGTTTCAATCTTCCGGCATCATTACAGTCGGGGGTAACCGGAAGCCAGGCTGAAGATTCGTTGCCGGGTGAGATCGAGAATTTCGTGGCGTACCTTTTCCGGTTGACGCCGGTCAACAAATGTTTCGGCGACGGTCCGGGTGATACCGAGTTTTTGATCGACGGCTTTCAGAAGAATTGAGCCTCCATCAGAGCTGAGATGTCCCCTGGAAAAGCTGACAGAAACGGGCTTAGGAAAAAAGTCTTGAGAAAAAACAGTCTGTTGGGGTATATTTGTCATGGGAAAGCTCCTTGGTTATGGTTGTAACCCACTGCATTCTATCAGAATGCATGGAGCTTTCCCGTCTTTTATGCCCCAATTTTCGCTTTTTCATGAATAATCCGGGTTAGCCGCTCCTTTTTTTTATGATTTCAAATTACCGATAGTTAGATTGGTTATGAAGAAGCAATGTATAGCGAAGAATAATTCCGCGCCGGCACCGCGGCGCGTCTCAGTGAAGAAATTTCCGGCACCAGCATCTGTCTTGGATAAAGTTATGCTGTCCCTGGGCATTGCTGTGCCCGTGGGGATTGCGCTCGGCATATTCTTGCTGAAGGGTATATTTTACGATGAGCGGCTGAATATGCATTTTCTGCAGATGACACTTACGGGTCTGCGCCCCCATCACGACTTTTTCTGTCCCTATCCGGTGTCCTTCTATGTACTTTTCTGGCCGCTGCGCGCGTTAATTATAGACAGACCGATCAGTATTCTTCTGCTAAGAGCGGTATCGATAACATGCCTTTTCCTGATCGGGATGTCCACCATCTACGTGGCCGGAAAGCTCCGGCGGAATGTAATGATCGCCGCGGTTGCTTTTATGGCGGCGGTGAACTCCGTCAATGTGTTGAGCATCTTTTCGGAAGCACGCTCGGACGGACTGGCATCGCTTTTGGCCCTGCTGAGTATGGCAGGCGCATATACATCGACGAAAATATCCAACAACCTCCTGATCGGTTTTGCCGCCGGAGTCTCAATTCTTATCAACCCGAAATATATCGTGATTCTCGGCCTGATTTTTATAGCCGTCTGCGTGTCAGATTATTTTTCCAGACCCGCTAAAGTTTGGCTGGGAGCGTTATACCTGGCGGCCGGCATCGGGGCGGCCTTCGGCTTTGGGCAGCTATTGTGCCGGTTTGCGGGCACGAATCTGTTGGCGGATATCAGACAGTCCGCCATTCTGAACATGCGTTTTCAGCAATATGTCCATGGTACTGGGAATAGTCCGCAGCAGATTAGTCCGCAGGAAATGTTATTGTTTCCTTACGCGATCCAGTATCCCCATGCGGTCATATTATGGGGTTACTCCGCGCTATTGTGCGTTCTTCAATGTTTTCGCAAGAAATGGGATCGCACCCAAATAGTGTCGCTGGCGGCCCTCCTGGGGGCATCGCTTTCGTGGGTTATGGCGGTTTTCCCTTTCCGCCAGTATTTAGTCCCGGGTGTAGTGGCTTCGATAATCCCCATGGCCTTAGGCGCTTCGCATATATACGAAGGATTAAGAAAATCACTAAGAATCGCTTTTTCATTATTCCTGGTTATTTGCAGTATTGTCACTATTATCCTCACCATACACAGGACAGGGGGTAGCGTCGCTTGGCAATTCTTTGTCGGTAGAGGTTGCCTGGACCGGAACTTAGCGATCGAAACTGAATTGACGGAGATTATCCCCAGCGATGAACGTGTATTATCGGCGGCTTTTCCCTGGACCCGCCGGAACGTCAGTTATTTAGTGTTTGACGAGATCTGGGGAGATCCCCCGGGCTTCGAACGGGCGTGGCGGCAGGTATACACGGACAAAGAACAAGGGAACATATTTTCGGCCGAACATATTTCCTCCCGGTTGGCCGACAAACGTCCGGCGCTGATAAGTGTGTTCCCGGAAAACGTTCCCGACGGATGGCGGGATGAAATAGTGAAATACATAGAGAGCAACAAGAAGAGCTATACGTCTTTCGAGATTGGTAGAACGATAGTAATCCGAAAGGACCTTATCAGGCGGGAACCGTCATTTCTTAAATTGAGATGAACGAAAGATGAGAATTCTTCTGGTAAACCCCAATTATTACGAGAAGATTTACGGACGCTCCCTGATTAAAATGGCCATTAACCGCGGGACGACCCCGCTGGGCCTCGCCCTGTTATCCTCCCTCGCCGCCCGGGCCGGCCACCAGGCCGAGCTGTTGGATATGAACGTCAACAATTTTTCCGCGGCCGACTTGGTGAGGGCCGTGGAACGTTTTCAGCCGGATTTTATCGGTTTCACGATGGTTACGCCTCTCTGCGGAACAGTGAAAAGATATGTTGCCACCCTACGGGAGGCGGGTGTCACCGCTTTCCTGGTCGCTGGCGGCCCACACCCCACCGCGCTTCCTGAGGAGACCCTCCGGGATACCGGCCTTGATTATGCCGTATCCGGACCTGGAGATGCCCTCTTCCTGAAGGTGCTCTCCCGGGATTTCGATCATCGCGGGATCTGGGCCGCGGCGGAAGAAACCGTCCGGGAGGGGAGAATCCAGACTCCGGCGTTGAGCAATTTGGACGATCTGCCTTACCCCGTATATCGCCGGGAGGATATCCCCAGGTACGTGCACCCGCCCCTGACTTCCCGGAATAACCCCGTAGCGAATATGGAAACGAGCCGCGGCTGCTTCGCCGACTGTGTCTTCTGTAACAAAAAGATTTTCGGCCGCGGTTATCAGGCCAAGACGCCGGAGCGGGTCGTGGACGAGATGTCTTATCTCCTCCAGCAGGGTTTCCGCGAGATTCACATCGTCGATGACGGTTTTTCCACGCGGACGGAGAGAGTGATTTCCATCTGCGAGGAGATTATTCGCCGGAAGCTGAGTTTTCCCTGGTACCCCAACGGGGGGATCAGGGCCGACTGCACCACCCCCGAGATGTTACGGTTTATGAAGAGGGCAGGCTGTTACAAGGTGCCATTCGGGGTGGAGAGCGGTTCCCAGCGAATCCTCGATATTGTCGGAAAGCGGCTCCAGCTTCCCCAGATCGAACAGGCGGTTCGTTGGGCCGGCGAGGCGGGGTTGGAGACCGAGTGCAACTTTATGCTCGGTTTGCCCACGGAGACCGAGGAGGACGCGGCCCGGTCGTTTGAATTCGCGAAGAAGCTGCGGGCGGATTACGTTAAGTTCGCGATCACCATTCCGCTGCCCGGGACCAGGCTCTTCGCGCTGCTCGAGTCCGAGGGCCGCCTGCTCAGCCGGGATTGGGATCTGTTCCAATACGACTCCGACCCCGGTCAACTTTACCGCCACGACCGGATGCCGGCGGCCACCATATTTCGGGCTCGCTGGGTACATGGTTTACCCCTTGATCTAATAAAGGTAATAAAGAACATAAATCAAGCGGTGGCAAGATCAAAATTCGGGGATTAAGTTTTGGTGCTTTTTCAGTAAGAAGTGTCAA
>JAVCDH010000058.1 GCA_030765805.1 Candidatus Euphemobacter frigidus | reverse complement strand
CGGCTCCCTGCGCCTTTTGTCTCAGCAGGTTGATCCCACCGCCGGGGAACTCCGGATCGGCGCAAAGCATCGCGAGACATTCGCAGTCGAACAGGTGATTGTCCACCCGGATCTGCACCCACTCCTCAATTCCCTTTTCCGTGATCTGTTTCTCTTCCGCCAGGATCTGATCTGCATAATCCGATCCCGTCCCGGCGTGGAGATACGCGCCCTGGGGAAGCTCCTCGATGGCGCGGTTCAGGTGGTAGTGATAGGCGTCTTTCATCTTCTCTGTGTCGACGGAGATGATACGCAGGCCGCCGGGGAGGGGTTTCCCGGAGGGCGTCTTGTCGAGAGGTTTGCCCAGCTGGAGTTTGCCGGCAAGCGCACGGCTGGATCCCTTCGTCCCCCAGACACGAGCGCCGCGGCCTGTACTGTTATCCCGCAGCCACCAGTAAGTCTCTTCAGTCATCGACATTCCCTGATACTTTTTGCCGCCGCCGGTATCGATGCAGGCGCGAAAGATCCGCATCTTCTTTCCGCTCTCGGCAAACGGATATTCCGTCTCAAATAACAGCTTTTCCACATCGTTCCAGACCGCCAGGAACCCGTAATGAATCAGCCACGACGTGCCATCAGGCGCGAACGCCCGGACAACAAACCAGAATCCATACTTCTGAACATCAATGCCGCACATCAACGCCCGGGCTTCCTGCGGAACGGTCTGTGCCGGCAGATCGCAGCGGGCCTTCAAGACGTACTCTTCATCGGCCGACACGACAATCTGCTTCCAGGGGGCCGCCTCGTGCTTATTCTTGAAGTTTTTGAAGTCTTCGAGACTGTGCTGGCTCTTCAGGAATGACGCGGCAACCTCCGAGAGCGAAACGAAATATGAAATCCATGAAGGAATATGAAAGCCGATCTTCCGGGGCCGGAATTCATCGAGGTATTTGGGGAGTGTCGTTCCCGTCTCCCTCTCCTGCCACTGTCCTGCACGAACCGCCTGATCACGCAGGGTGTCATTCCAGTGACCATGACAATGCTCGCACTCGTACCAGGCAAGCCCCTCCGCCTCGATCTTCTCCGGGTCCACAGAATGGACTTCGGTTTCCGGTTTCGGATTCTTTGCGCCGTCAACCGGTAACTGTGAACCGTCAATTGCCTTTTCCTCTCTCGGCCACCTGAACGTCTCCCGGGAAAACCTCATCAACTGCAATTCGCCACACAGCGGGCAGCGCACCCAGTAATCGAATATGGCCTGCGCCTCCTGTGTCAACGCCTTCCAGATAGGAGCGGTCTCGATCGTTGGCGTGGAGATCTTCCATATCTTCCGGTTCCAGCGATATGTTATCGTCCGGATCTCCGCCAGAGCCTCTGGAGCCGCTTCGCGCTTGCCCGCTGTTTTCGGATATTTGTCCAGCTCGTCGAGTACAGCGTACCGGATCGGTTTGTTCGCCAGGCGTGATGCCGACGTAGCCCAGGCCATATACATGATCATGCCTTTGAGCTTGATCCGCAGGGCGGCCTTGTCATCCTCCGCGCCCGTCAGCAGCGACCTGAGACGTGGTGAGGCTTCCAGCATCGGAAGGATACGATCCTGCGAGTTCTCCCGCGCCGTCTTTTCGTCGGGATAAACCGCGAGGACCGGGCCGGGATCCCTGTCCGCGGCATATCCGATACAGTTCAAAACCGCCTCGGTACAGCCCACCTGCGGAGCCTTGCAGATAATAACGGTCTGGACAGCGGAATGAAAAGAGGCATCCATGATCCCGGCGAGATATGGCGTGATCTCATTTCGCCAGGGACCGGGCAGGGCCGACATCGTAACGTAGCGGTGCTTCTCCGCCCACTCCGAGACAGGAATCTTCGCCTTCTTCCGGAAGATCCTCCGCTCACCGGCAGTGAACGTAAACTTGAACACACGGGCCCCGGCATCCCGGATACCAGGCGGCAGCCAGGACGCGGTGGGATCGATGGTTATGGGTTGGGGTTGCGTCATCCGTTCGCCTTAATCCCGTAGATCACAGCCCAGTTCAACAGACCGGCCGCCAGCCAGTAAACCGCGCTGCCCCATCGCTGAGCGCAGGCCAGCGGTATCGCCGCCACGAGAGATTCAACCATTATAATGACCGGGAGCACGTTCAAGATTTTATTCAATCTTCACCCCCCTTACGGCCTGCATTCCTCTGTAGAGTATTTCGCTAAAAGCCCTTCCGGTGATTCGCAGCCTTCATCAGACATACATTCAGAAACGCATCCTTCCGGGAACCTGTCATCGCTGTCAAGGAATGAGTCGGAAAACTCGCGGAGCAAGCACTGACACGTTTCACAGGTATAGACTGCGAAGATATCGTCATAGACAAATACGCTGCGTTCCATCCGTGACGGCGGCTCGAAAATACGCAGGCACCCAAGGCACCGGTGTTTCTTCCTAATTTTCACTGTTTTTCTGCTAAGTTCGTCCATTACTCACCTCCAGTAGTAACGCCTGATAACACGCACTTATTTCCTTAGCTTCCCCCCATTGTACCGGATGCCATTTTTGATAATATGTTTTATTTGCTTCCATCTCGTGTAACCTGTCTTGGATTCTCCATAATTTTCGAAATAATCTTTTAGTTAATTTAAACTCACACAGATCGTAAAAGCCTTTGTATGATTTATATTCATCGATTGATACTTGCATACCTCACCTCCAGCAGTGCGAATTTGAGCAAGTCCCTTCCGCGCCGTCAACCGCCAACCGTCAACTGTCAACCGTCTCTTCCCCAATTTCCACAACAAACTCCCTCGCCCTGGCGTACTGGTTCATAAATTCATCTTTTGCGGCCATGAGTACGCTGATCAGTTCCGGGAGCTTTCGCTGATCACCACCGACGAGGTGGATCCACGTGGCGGCATCCGACTGGAAAAAGTGCGCGATCCCGGCATCGAGGACGGTGGCCCGGGAAGCCAGCTCTATCTCAAATTGATCGCGCGGGATATATAACCCTTCCTCGACTTTCTGTTTGTGCTTCGCCCGGGCGATTTCCACTTCCAGCTTCTCAACTTCAAGGCCCGTCTTTCTACGCTGCAGGTTGTCCTGTTCGGTCTGCAGGCGTTTGCCGGTGTCTTTCCGTTTCAAAAAGACGCCGGCATACTTATTGACATCCTTCAGGTGGAACAGACCGTCCTCACGCGGCAGGAGCTTCGCCTTTCCGGTCCGGTTATAGACCGTCGACTTAGAGACCTTCCAGCCCTCCACCGTCAGATATTTCGTCACCGCGAGGCGGTTCGAGAAGGTCCTCGTCTCCGGCATATATCGCTCCTGCAGCCTGCCGGCGAAGTCATCCAGGGCGGCTTCCGCGCCCTGCAGGTCTTTGAGCTTTGTCGATGTCGATTGCACCTGATACTCTTTTAACATCTTGATTGATGCGTTATAGAATACCTTGAGCTGATACTGTTCTTCGTCCGAGGCCAGTTTAAGTAGTTTATCCAGTTGAGATTTTTCCACAGGCGATGTCAGCTCCTATTCTTTTATTAATTTTGCTTTACATCCGGTGAAGTTCTCCCACCTGACAACAGTAACATCGCAGTACCGGGGATCCAGCTCAGCGAGCCGGCAAGATCTCCCGGTCTGCTCGCACCCGGTCAGAGTTGACCCAGACCCGCCGAAGGTATCCAGCACGACAGCGCCACGCTTCGAGCTGTTCTGTATTGCCCGAGCGGCGAGAGCGACCGGTTTCATGGTCGGATGCTCCGGACTTTTCTGCGGTTTGGGATACTCCCAGAGATTCCCCTCGATCCCTCCGGGCTCCACGCGTACCAGGGGAACGCCATCGAAGTCGTACTGCAGGGTGTCGGTCCCTATAATATCGCTTAGATTTCTTGCCCCGGACCAGTAGTGCGTGGACTTTTCAAACCAACCGTACGGGATGGCTTCATATTGTCTTTGATAGTTCGCGCGGCCGATCGTGAACGTGTTCTTCGCCCAGATGATACAGTCGGACCAGTGGCCGCCACAATCTGCAAAGGCTTTCTGGATGGTATGGAGTTCACTAGATGACATGCAGATATAGACATTGCCTGACACATACGGCCGGAATGTCGATATCGCTTTATAGAGAAAATCATAGAATTCCTTATTTGTTTTGAAATGATCGTTGAGAATCTTCCGCCCAGCATTCTGAGGCGATACTTTGTGTCGGAGCGCGTCTTTCATGGTTGCCCCGTAGTCGACATTGTACGGCGGATCGGTGAATATTATCGCGGCACGGCCAGCGCCGCGCATCAGCCGGTCCAGAACCGAGGACTCGCGACAGTCACCACAGATTAGATAATGGGTTAGATTCTCCCCTTCCATTTGCCAGACGTCGCCCGGCTTCGTTACCGGTTCGACGGGGAGCGGCGGAGCATCGTCCGGATCCGTCAGACCTTCTTTGAGCTCAAACAGGCGCTCAATCTCCTGACCGTCAAACCCAGTCAACTCGAGATCAAACCCTTCCAGTGAAAGCGCCTTGAGCTCGATGGCCAGCTCCTCCGGGATCCAGTCGGACTCGTTCGACCGGTTGTCCATCAAGCGGAAGGCTCTGACCTGGGCGTCCGTCAGGTGGTCCATGCGCACAGTCGGTACGCTCTCCATCTTGAGCTTTTTCGCGGCCAGAAGGCGACCGTGCCCGGTGATGATCACGTTCTCTTTGTCCAGCAGAATCGGGACCTGAAATCCATACTCCTGGATCGACTGCGCTATCTTGTTGACCTGGTCCCGTGGATGTGCTTTCGCGTTGCCGGGATACGGCTTGATCGCCTCGATTTTCATGTTTTCTATTTTCATATTATAAAGTTCTCTCCTGTAATTTTCTCCGCCGGGTGCGCCAGGATATAATCCGTCACTTTCGGGACCTGGAATACAAGTTGATTGATGCGGCCACCGACGTACTTGCCGTGGCGCAGAATGGTAAACCGGGTCGGCTCGTTGATGATCACGACGGCGGGGTTGTTTTGTAACAGCTGATAGAGTTCCCTGACGGCAGAATGCAAAGATCCGGTCCCGGTAACCAGAACGCGGGCCTCTGGCTTTGCCGGTTCGGGCGCCGGGCTGTGAGGTTTTGCCGGAGCCGCTTGTTTGTCGTCGATGATCAGCGCCGGTGCGAGCCCTGCTTTTATCCAACATTCCAAGTCTATCCCCAACTCGTAGGCCTCTCCGGGGTCCTTCCCCCAGGGCACTGGCCAGCGGTCGTTCTGATCGAAATGCTCGTCCCACCATTTTCCAGCGGCGGATCCGGGTTTGTCGAAGTCGAGCGCGTTGAGGATCTGCAGGGATCCCCTGAGGCTGTCGTAAACCGCGGCGTCTGGTTTCCCATGGGATGTCCCGACGGCTACGGCGCCGGCGATCTGGTTATTCGCGGCGATGGCGACGGCGTCGAGTTCTGATTCGACGATGACAACTGCCCGGCGCTGCGGCTCGAGGTGCATGATGTGAGCGGAGGATCCGGGGATGACGTAGTAGCGAGGCTCTCCCTCCGGCCGGCGAATCCGGACCCGGTGAACGGTGCCGTCGATGATCGCGGGGATCACCAGGCCGCGAGGGATCCAGAGGACCCTGGGGCGGCCGTTGTCTTTTGTGATCACCGGCAAACCCCAGGCGGTGCGGGCGCGGTAAAGGTCTTTCCCTTTTTCGCCGGGGTTCCATCCGAGGCGGTACCGCTCTGCAGCGGCCCGGTCGATCCCGCGTGCGGCGAGCCAGGAGAGGACTTCGGCGTTCTTCAGGAGTTGCCCCTGGGCCCAGACTACCAACGCCTCCGCTTTTGTCTGCCACAGGTCGGTCGGAGACTGGTGCTCCGCCGGCGTGAATTCCGGTGGCTCGACTTTGCGCTGTGCCGGGCCGAACTGCCGCGGCTGATCTGGCACATCGATGTTGAGATAGTCGCAGGCCTCCTGGAATGACATCCCCTCAAAATCGCGCAGGAACTGAATCGTGTCACCGGCCTTTCCACAACCCCGGCACCAGTAGCTGCCCTCGCCCTGGTTCTGCCCGGGCCAGACGTGGAAGCGATCATTGCCGCCACAGCCAGGGCAGGGACCCTGCCACTCGCCGCCGTTGGTCGATGAGACCTTCCGGAGCTTCACTTTTTTCTGTGCCAGATCAAGGATGTTCATGGTTACCACACCTTCACGTTTAGCCGAGGAAAATGTTTAGTTTTCTGGCAATGAGTTTCATTCGATTAAGACCCCCTAATTGACTAAGTAACCATTTGGTCATTTTAAGGGCCTCTCGGTCATCATCATCGTTGATTGTGATATCCAAGTCTAATATGGTTTGTTTGACCGATTTGATATTCTTTTGAATCATTACGCGTAATGATTTTTCATCAACTTCATTATCGTTCAGCGTGATCCCAATAAATATAATGCGGCCCTCTGCCTTATTCATTGTGTACTTCTGGCCGAGTCGCTTTCCTACCCAGGCGGCGCTGGGCTGTTTCCTGGCAACGTTAGCGTGATAAAAGGAACTAAAATTGTCATAGAATTGCCGAAATACTACCTGCACGTCCGGATCCACAATACAGCGCTCTTGGATGAAGTCATCAAGTACGTCTTTCATCGCTACATTCTCCATTTTAGGGAGGCTTAGGGAGGCTTTTTTAAACCCTCCAGAAAAACACTCAAACCCTCCCTTTTTTCTTCTTTTTTTTATATATTTAATATCATTATACTTTTTAATAATATTATTAATAATAATACTCCCCCTAATGGCCTTTATGGACAGTTAGATAGTTAAGCCCTATAACTATATGTATGTGCTTTTTAAAAAACGAAACACCAAGAAAAGGTTGGAGAACTGTCTAACCCTCCCTGAGTACAGATATTCCAGCCAAGTATCTACGGCTTTCCCTGAATGGTTCCTAACAGTTACCGACCCCGGCGCGCCGATGGCAAACCCTCCCTTTTCCGGGGATGCTTGGCGACCGTTGGGGAGACAGGGAGCGTTATTCACAACTCTGGTCATTTCAATAACTCCATTTCGTTTGTTAAGTTTTACCACCATAAACCCTCTAACCCTCCCTAATCGGTGAGCGTGATCCCGATATAAATGACGCAACCTTCGGACTTTGACTTGTCGTATTTCTGGCTGAGCT
>JAVCDH010000008.1 GCA_030765805.1 Candidatus Euphemobacter frigidus | reverse complement strand
ATATGCTTATCCACTTGATGCAGGTTGAGACATTTTGGCATGTTTATGCCGATGATAAGACTGTCATTTCCGACCAGCTTACGTGGGTTCCGGCAAAGGGTTGTGAATGATGTTGCCTACTGGGAATATCTTTTTTCACTATGGGATTTTACTCAACCTGCATCAAGTGGATAAGCATATCAAGCCAATATAATAAGCGGTCTTCCGTTCAGGGGATATTTTTTTCTTGTTCATCAATAACTCTCCTTTGGGGAATCTAGGGTCACCCCCCAAATAATAAGTTTTACCGTATCGCTGCTACCAACTTAAGTGATGAATTTGTCCATGAGTTTTGGTGGATTTTGGGCGCGGGGTGGTTGTAAGTTATTGCTGTTTATGGTATTCCGCCAAAGTGGTGCGGAATGCACCACTTTCCATTAAGTCATTCAGGAGTTTTACGAGCTCTTTCGCCAGAGTCAGATTGATGTATCAGCTATTTTCCCCACGAGCACTTTCTCGCTTTCGCGCGAAAGTGAGAAAGTGAAAAAGGGCAACCTGCTGCAGATTATTGAATTTTTCCATCTTGATTCCAACATGGTAATCTTATTCGACCGATGGGTTCGGCGCGGGGCCCGGTCCTAAAATAGTTCGCAACCGGCTAGCCGCCTCGGGGTCGACTGCCTGGAGTTCCCGGTACGCTCTCCAGGCGCTCTCAGGGTCGGCGATCTTTTGATACTCCAAAATCAGACGGTGATATGTTTCTGACCGGTGCGGTACCCCAAGTAAGATAGCTTTTTTGAAATTATTAATCGCCTCATCAGATTTACCCAGCTCCACGCAGGAGAGACCCAGATTGTAATAGTACCAGGGGGAATTCGGATTAAGCTCCATAGCCTTTCGGTCGGCTTGATACGCTTTCTCATAATCACCCAGGTGGTAGTAGGCAACTGCCAGATTGTCGTAAGCCCAGTCCAGATCCGGCCTACGGGCCACCGCCGACTCGAGCGCGATCCGAGCATTTTCATACTCTTCGAGATAGATGCAATTTTGGCCCATCGCCCCGTAACTCCAAGCGTCCTCCGGATCTAGTTCCAGGACTTTTACATAGATAAGTTTCGATTCTTTATATCTTCCTAGTTTGTATAGACACCAACCGAGGTTCCGGTATCCCGCGGGTGAGGCTGGCTCCGTCTTAATAGCCTCGCGGAACTGTTCTGCCGCCGCCTCAATCTTTCCCTGACGAATCAAACTATGGCCTTGAACGTTATAATCCCCGGAATCTTCCAACAGTATTTCTTTTCCACTTTCTCCTCCAGCCAACAGGAGATCGCCACCCAGTTGACTGTTTAGAACTTTTTTCAAAGACGATAAAGCCGGACTGGACAAAACAACTAAAGTACATAAAGCCAACAGTGTCTTCATAATGAATCGCTCATATCCTTTCATTGCTAATATGGGGGCAGTATACTTTATTGCTCTCTCAAAAACAAAAAGAGACTTGTATCATGATTAAAGAGAATAGAGAATAAGAACAATCACCGGATAAAGAGTTTAATTTCTTAGCTCCGGAGACACAAGAAAAAACCTCCCTTCCCGAGGGAACACACTGGCACATGGTTTACCCCCTGGATTCCCTAATTTCACTTCATTACGCTTGACGGGCCTTCAAACAAATTATACATCTTAAACCTTTATTTCAAATGGTCGTTTAAGTTACTATACCGGTCAAATATATGAAAACGGATACCAGAGAAAGGATTGTGGAAGCCGCTTGCCGGGCATTCGCCGAACGGGGCTTCCGGGGAACAACAATCGCCGCCATCTGCCGGGCGGCGAAAGCCAATATTGCCGCGGTTAACTACTACTTCGGGAGCAAGATTAGACTTTATGAAGCGGTCTGGGAACACGCCGTCGCACGGGCGGACGAAATTTATGGGCCCGATGATCCGGGTAAAAATCCGGGTGAGCGACTGCGGGAACGTATCCAAGAGCTGGTCCTGATGATCTTTGACGAGGGTCCCGGCGGATGGTTTCCCCGTTTAATCCGCGGAAATGTCGAGATGGGGGGAGAACTGGCCGAAAGGCTGAGGACCCGTTTTCTCCTCCCCCGTCGACGGAAGATGCAGGAGGTGATCGGCGAGATATTGGAGATAGACCCGGAGAGCTTTGAGGTGCGGTGCATGACCGGCCATATCCTTTCCATGTGCATATTTCTCAATATCAAAATGAACTTCCGGCGGCATATCTTCGGAGAGGAGAAGCCGTCGCGGCGGGATATCGATCTCCTGATCCGGAGCATGCAGGAGTTTGCGGAAGGAGGTCTCAACCGGATAAGGACCATACTGGATTCCGGCTCAACGGCGCCCGGGTCGCCGGTCGGGGAGGATACCGAGTGAACTCCGGGTTTAAAAATGCAGCTTCCCTGATCACAGCTATGATCGTCATGGCCGGACTGGTTTCTGCTTGTTCGTTTCTTCCGGAACGGGAAGAGCCGGCCGCGCCGGAGATCCCCGAACAGTTCAGTGTCGAGGGTGGGGAGGACGATCTCTCTATCAACTGGTGGGAAGATTTTGGGAGCGCCGAGCTTAACCGGTTGGTTGAGGAAGCGTTCGCCGGAAGTTTTAATCTCCGCCAGGCTGAAGCCCGCCTCCGCCAGGCGCGAGCCACCGCGGTTATTGCCGGAGGAAATCTCTACCCGGAAGTTAACCTGGAGGCAGCCGGTGGGGCGATCCGGGCCCGGACCGATGGAGGAACCACCACCACGGAGAACTACTCGCTGGGCCTGGCGGCCAGCTATGAGATCGATCTCTGGGGAAGGGTGCGCTCAACCGCGAATGAGGCGGATACTCTGGTCCTGGCATCCAGCGCGAATCTGGCCACGGCACGGATTACACTGGCCGCGGAAGTGACGGACCGCTGGCTCTCCATCGTGGAATTAAAATCCCAGCTGGAGTTGGTCCGCGGGCAGCTGGAGACTAACCGAACTTATCTGGAACTTCTACTTTTACGTCAGCGTAAAGGCCAGGCTACCGCTCTGGCGGTATTTCAGCAGAAACAGGTTGTGGCGGGAACAGAATCTCTAATCCCTCTTCTTGACTCCCAGCTGGCAACCACCCGTTATGAATTGGCTGTTCTGCTCGGGCGCCCCCCTCGATCAAATATCGGGCTGGTATCTGACCAGATCCCGGTTCTTTCACCGCTTCCGGAGATCGGTCTTCCATCCCAACTCTTAGAGAATCGGCCGGATATCCGGTCCGCCTATTTTCGTCTGGAATCTTCCGACTGGGGTGTCTCCGCGGCCCGAGCCAATCGGCTCCCGGCACTCGCTCTGACAGCCTCGGTCGGATATCGATCGGTGGAGTTTGACGATCTCTTTGATAACTGGTTTGCCGGCTTCGCGGGGGCTTTACTGGCTCCTCTGATCGACGGCGGCCGCCGGTCGGCCGAAGCCGATCGTGCTCTCGCCGTATCGGAGGAGAGGCTGGCTTATTATCGGGAAACAGTCCTAAATGCCTTCAGGGAAGTCGAGGATGCCTTGGTCCGGGAAAATAATCAGACCGATTATATAAACTCACTGGGCAATCAATTAACGGCGGCTAAGAACGCGCTCTCGGAAGCGCTGCTCCGCTACCGGAAAGGTGATATTGAATACCTTGATGTCCTGGCCTCCATTACCTCGGTCCAGTCCCTTGAGAGGGAGGTGCTTTCCGCCCGCCGTGATCTTCTCATCTATCGAGTCTCTCTATATCGCGCCCTGGGGTCGAGATGGAGTACTGCCGGAATGACGAAACCCGAATGCCGAAGGTCCGGCTTTAGACGGAACGAATGACGAATCAATGACGAAACCCGAATGAGGAATAAAAAACCACTGCCTACTGTTTCCTCCCTACTGCCTATATATAATGACGAGAAAAATAACGGAGATTAATTATGGATAATATATCCCCTAAAAAAGCCGGTTCACCGGCACCGATAAAAATACTGCTACTCTCCCTGCTGGTTATAATTATTGCCGTGGGAATAGCGGCTTGGTTAATTAAGACCGCACCGAGTCCGAAGGTCCGGCCCCGTCAGGAGCAGGCCAGCCTGGTTGAGGTCAGTTTGCTGCAGGTCAGTGACGAAGATGTTGTCATCGAATCATCGGGTGAGGTTATCCCGGCCCGGCAGGTTGATCTCCAGACCCGGGTCTCCGGTGAGGTGGTAAGAATTAATCATTCGTTTATACCCGGGGGAAGGCTTACAGCCGGGGAAGAAGTGATTAAGATCGACCCGGAGGATTATGAACTGGCAGTTGAACGTCAGCAGGCGGAGGTTACCCGAACCGAGCAGGAATACCGGATAGAATCGGGACGCCAGGATATCGCCATCCATGAGTGGTCGCTATTGAATGACCAGAGTGAAGCAACTGAATTGGACCGCGATCTCGCGCTCCGGCAGCCTCAGCTGAAGCAGGCCGAGGCGGATCTCTCCTCCGACCGCGCTTCTCTCCGCCAGGCTGAATTGGATCTGACCCGGACATCTGTTACCGCGCCGTTCAATTCGGTAGTAATCAGTAAGGATGTTGAACTGGGCGCCCAGATCTCCTCCTCGACTCTTATCGGCAATCTGGCCGGGACCGACGAATTCTGGGTTCGCCTTACCCTTCCGGTTTCGGATCTGGCCTGGTTCTCCGCCGGGCCGATTAATGAAGGGTCCCGGGTGATTCTGTTCCCAACCGGTCAAAATAAAGAAAATATCAGCTGGGAAGGCAGGGTTATCAGAAAACAAGCTGATCTTGATGAAAAAGGGCGGTTGGCCCAGATCATTGTCTCGGTTTCCGGACCCCTTGATAATCCCGATCAACCATTGCTCCTGGGGATGTATGTTACCGCGAAGATCCAGGGTAAATCCGTTCCCGGAGTCTTCTCCATCCCCCGCAGCGCGCTCCGGGGATCGAACGAGGTCTGGTTGGTTAATTCGGAGAGCCGCCTGGAAGTCCACCCGATAGAGGTAGTCTGGTCCGGCCTGAATCGGGTCCTGGTCCGCGACGGTCTGGAGGAAGGGGGGAGTCTGGTTATAAGTGATCTGGCCACACCGGTCGAAGAGATGCTTCTTAAAGTGGTATCTTCCGGCGGGGAGGATATATAGTGAACAGTTCCCCGCAGCTTGACGATCTCCGAGGGCCGATCGCCTATATGGTCCGACACCGGGTCGTTTCCAATCTCCTGATGCTCACTCTCCTGCTGGGAGGGCTGATCTGTGCTCTCTCAATCAAACAGGAGGTCTTCCCCGATTTCGATATGGACATGGTGAATATCAGCGTCTCCTATCCGGGAGCCAGCCCTGAGGAGATCGAGCAGGGGATTATCCTCTCGGTCGAAGAAGCTGTCCGGGGTCTGGAGGGGGTGGAAGAGGTGAGTTCTACCGCCCGGGAAGGAAACGGATCGGTCAGTGTCGAACTCTTAGCCGGTGCGGATCAGCAGAAGATCTACCAGGAGATCCAGCAGGAAGTGGATCGGATTACCACCTTCCCGGAGGAGGCGGAATCGCCGAGTGTAGTTCTGGTAACTCATAAGAGGGAAGTAATTAATCTGGCGCTTCACGGCAATCTCCCGGAAAATACTCTCCGGGAATTAGGCGAAGATACCCGCGACCGCCTCCTTCATTCCCCGGAGATCACCCAGGTAGAGCTGAGTGGGGTCCGGGATTATGAGATTGAAATCTCGGTCAGTCGGGACCGGCTCCGGGAGTACAACCTGACCATTCCCGAAATAGCCGCTCAGGTGAGAGTTTCCGCTCTGGAATTAGCCGGGGGGAGTCTTAAGACAGAGGGAGGTGAGATCCTGGTCCGGTTCCAGGATCGACGGGATTACGGGGACGATTTCGCGGATATCCCGATAATCGGGAGCGGATCCGGCGGGCAGGTCCTGCTGGGAGATATCGCCGAGATAACCGATGGATTTGAAGATACCGACCGGTTCGCGACTTATAACGGAGAGCCCTGTATTCTTGTCGATGTTTACCGGGTTGGTGAACAGACCCCGCTTCAGGTTGCTGACGCGGCGAAAGAGGTGGTGCGGGAACTTAATGAATCTTATCCCCCGGGAGTTGAGATTAATGTTCTCAGAGATCGTTCCGATACCTACCGGCAACGGGCAAATCTTCTTCTGAAGAACGGATTCACCGGGTTGGCCCTGGTTCTGATTCTTCTGGGCCTCTTTCTCCAGCCCCGGTTAGCTTTTTGGGTGATGATGGGGATTCCGATATCTTTTCTCGGAGCCTTTCTCTTTCTCCCCCGGATGGACGTTTCCATTAATATGATGTCGATGTTTGCCTTTATTATTGCCCTGGGGATTGTGGTTGATGACGCTATTGTGGTGGCGGAAAATATCCACGGGTACCTCAAGCGCGGTTTCCCGCCGGTCCGGGCAGCTATCCTGGGCGCGAAAGAGATGACCACGCCGGTTATCTTCAGCGTCCTGACCAATATCGTGGCATTCTGTCCACTTCTCTTTGTTCCCGGTGTGATCGGAAAGATCTGGAAAGTTATTCCTATTGTTGTTATCTCGGTATTCAGTATCTCCCTGGTTGAATGTCTCCTGGTGCTCCCTTCTCATCTCTCCCACAAAGGTCTTCTGGGAAAACTTCTGGCTCCGCTTACCCGTCGCCAGACTGTCTTCAGTTCCTGGTTCTACCAGCTGATCCAATCATATTACTCGCCCTTCCTGGCCAGGATGCTTAAGTTCCGGTATCTGGTAGTAGCTAGCGCGATATCGATCCTGATTCTGGTCGTTGGATATGTAGCGGGGAAGAGGATAGGGACGGAGTTGATGCCCCGGGTCGAATCGGATTCCTCCGTGGTAACCGCTGTCCTCCCCTATGGTTCTCCCGTGGAACGAACTATTGAGGTTCGGGATAAACTGATCGCCGTTGGGGAAAAAATAGGCCGTGAACATGGAGGGGAAAAGCTTCTTCAGGAAATATACGCCGAGATCGGAAGGTCCTACAACGGAGTCTCGGGAGGGCACGTGGTGGAGGTCAGATGCTATCTGACCGACTCCGATACCCGTCCGATCGGAACCAGTGAATTTACTCAATTCTGGCGCCAGGCGGTGGGAGAGATTCCGGGACTTCAAGCTATGATCTTTGAATCCGATCGGGGCGGTCCCGGGGGAGGGCGGGGTATAACCCTGGAACTCTCCCACTCCGATA
>JAVCDH010000104.1 GCA_030765805.1 Candidatus Euphemobacter frigidus | reverse complement strand
GGAATGCGTATTGGAGAAAGAGAATGAACCTACAAAATAGGTGTCAAATTAAACTGGTCTATTATAAATGGCGGAGAGCGGCCTAATGCCCCACCTCAAGAAAATGGGACGCTCTTAAACATTTTGAAGCGCTGGTTTCTCATCTCAATCGCGGTTATAGCCCTCGCCGCGGTGATCTGGTTACTTCGCACCAAGGGGGAGCGAAGAGAACTTCCAAATCTGTTGCTCATCACAATGGACACCACCCGGGCCGATCACCTGGGTTGCTACGGGTACGCCGCCGCCCGGACCCCGTCCCTGGATGAACTAGCTGAATCCGGTGTCAGGTTCAGCCGGTTCTTCTGCAATGTCCCCCTCACCCTCCCTTCCCACGCCACCATGATGACCGGACTTTACCCACCCGAGCACGGCTGCCGGGTAAACGGCGCCCATGTTTTGAGTGAAGAGATCCCTACTCTAGCCGAGGTTTTTTCTTCCCACGGTTATCAAACCGCCGCTTTTGTGGCGGCCTTCGTCCTCGATTCGAAGTTCGGTCTTGATCGCGGTTTCCGGATCTACGATGATTATGAAGTGCCTACTTCAGATGATATCTATGATGACAACGCGATGTACCGTTACCGCCGGGGGGATAAGGTCGCCGGGGCGGCACTCCGGTGGCTGACAAAACATTCCCGCCGTCCGTTTTTCTGCTGGGTACATTTCTTCGACCCCCACCGGCCTTATTACTTTCCCGGACCCGGCCTGGGTGACGCTTATGACCATGAGATAACTTACATGGACCGCCAGATAAAACGATTGATCAATTACTTAAAGGAAGAAGACTTGCTTAAAAAAACAATCATCATAGCGGTCGGCGATCACGGGGAAGGGCTGGGCGATCACGGGGAAGAGGAGCACGGGCTCCTCCTCTATGATCCGGTCATACGAGTGCCGTTTATCGTCTCGGGTGCCGCCCGGTTCCCCCGGGGTCTGGAGGTGACAGAGCTGATGTCCACGGTTGACCTCTTCTCCACCATTCTGGATCTCTTCGGCTGGAAGCTCCCCGAAGACTCAAGCGGGCATAGCTTTGCCGGAACCCTTCTGGGAGAGTCCGTCCCGGAAAAGGATGTTTATATCGAGACCGAGTTTCCGCTGACCGAGTACGGCTGGAGTCCTCTGCGGGGAATGGTAACCCCGGAATGGAAGTACATTCTCGCCCCACTAAAGGAACTCTATAACCTGATCGACGATCCGGCAGAGCTGAAGAACCTGGCCCGGCTGCAGCCTGAGAAGATGCGGGAACTCGCGGACAGGCTCGCCGCCCTGGAAGAAGAGATGGTAAGAAGAGAGGCCCCCGAAGTCATGCTGGATGAGACTTCCCGGAAGACACTCGAGAGTCTCGGTTACCTGGGCGGCGGGGGAAGCCGGAAGACGGACACTTCTTCGCTCCGGGATTCGAAAGACGCGATCTGGATGAGACGGGAGTTCATAGATGCCGTCGAGGATTACCGAAAAGGCAAGACCGCCGAAGCCGAATCAAAGCTCCGGAAGCTTATCCGGGAAAGCCCGGAGAGTTATACCTTCCGCTACAAGCTGGCCAAGGTCCTCTACGATCAGGGCCGGTTCCAGGAAGCGCTCGAGGAATTTCGGGAGATGGCCAAGATGGCCCCGGATGAGTATAAGACTCACTACAACCTGGGAAAGACACTGGCAAAACTGGGCCGGCATGAGGAGGCGATCGAGGAGTTCCGGGTAGCCCTGCAGCTTGATCCCGAACAGACCCCCGCCTTCAACAACCTCGGGATAGCCCTTCTCAAGACCGGCCGGTTGCAGGAGGCGATGGAAGCGTTCCGCAAGTCGATCGAACTGGACGATGCTCAGGTCGATCCCCACAACAACCTGGGCAACTCCCTCTTGTCAATGGGGCACCTCGCGGAAGCGGCGGACGAGTTCCGCCGGTCGGTCGAGATCGACCAAGACTTTTTCGAGGGGCGGTACAACCTGGGCCTCTGCCTGCTAAGATTGGGAAAGAACCGGGAGGCGGCCCGGGAGTTCCGGGAGGCTTTGCGCCTCCGCCCGGACTTCGCTCCGGCTCGGCAGCGCCTGACCGATGCTCTTCGGAAAGGTGGGAACAAGTAATCCGTGATCTGTAGTCAACACTGACAAGTTGGAAGCATTTATGGGAACGCGCAATGCCTCCTATGATAGGAATAGATGCCGGGGCACGATACATCGCGCCCTTACTGTGGGAGAATTTGTCGCTGCCGGGGGCGGAACAGGCAACCTCTATCAACCCCTTATTAATCGCTACTGCTAGTTGTCTACTCCCTATCTTGTCACCGGAGTATCAGAACTCCCACCAAAGTAGACCCGCGTAACGCCGCTCACCGACCAGAGACCGGAAGCCGGACGGTAAATCCCCGGATAGAAGGTGCCGTCTCCCCCATAGTCTCCGGGTACGGGCTGATCGGTAGAACCGCCAAAGTAGACCCGGCTCACTCCCCTCACCGCCCAGAGACCCGAACTTCCCCGGAAGAGGGCGATATCCAATGTATTGTTTCCGGCATAATAACCGGGTTGAGGCCAGTCCCCGCAAGGGACATTAATATCATCATTTTTTTCAATACAACTTCCTTTTTAAATATTTTCAAGGTATCTATCAAAATTCACCCCCAGTGTGGAAATATTTGACTTAGATACCAGAAAGAATTTGCCCGGAATTTTTTCTGCTGGAAATAATCAGCGGTCCATTTTTAAGGGTAAAAATTTTCAATGAATTACGCAGGCACGACTTCGATCTTTTTCTCCTATCCTATCCGGGTCAAGATAAAGACGTAGATAGCTGTTAGGACAATTACCACCACCACCAGTTTGAGGAGAATGTAATAGCAAGCGGAGAGACGGGCATCGAAGTAATCTCTGGAGACCAGGAGACAGAGATGGACCGGGGAGAGCATCATCCCCATATAGCCGCAACTGTAAGCGAGCGCGGCGTGGGCCAGGTACGAGATGGGGGGGAGACCGGCCAGGAGCGGGATGATGACCGGGAAGGAGGAACCGACAAATCCGACCGCGATCCCGGTGACCAGCCCCGAGATAAAGGGGAGGATGGTAATAATCAGGAGGATCGGGATCCGGTAGTCCAACAACTCTTCCTTGATCTCCAGGATAATCGAGCTCCCGCTCAGGACGCCTTTGAAGATCATGATGGCGATGATCAGAAAAACAAAGTCAAGATACTTCCGGTCCCGGAGCGCCCGGGTGAGATCATTCAGCCCAAGATGATTGGTCCGGATCACCAGCGCGATACAGACAACGACTCCGATTAAGATCGAGAGTTCGGGCGGGTAATTTAACTCCAGACCAAGCCGCGCAAGAACGCGGCGGAGCAGGTTGAGCCCGATAATAACACCTATTATCGTCAAGACCGGCGCGGACTCTTTCAGGAGGGTCCGGAAGCTCTCCCAGCGATTCGCGGGCCCTTCCCTCTTTTTCAGATCTTTCAATGGAAGAAGCAGTATAAGTGAGCCGGAGATCACACAGAAGATAGCGAGGGGAAACTGCACGGCCATCAGCTTCCAGGTTGGAACACGGAGCAACCCCACCGCCAAGATGAAGCCCGGATAGAGCGGCCACCAGTATTCCCAGACGTGACGGAACCAATAGTTAATGATCGCTTTCCGTTCCGCCGGGATCGGGATATCCCCCAACGTCTTCTTCACTAGGGGGGCGGAGAATAAGGCCCCGCCGGGCATCGGCAGGAGACCGATCAGGGCCGGGACCAGAGCGCTGATCGCCCGGCGATCCTTAACCACCAGGACAAAGGCATAGACGATCCTCTGTAGATGTCCCGACTGCTCCATCAGCCGGCTGAGGAGCAGGATCAGGACGATGATCCCGACCAGATAGAAGGTGCTCCACCGGCTGATGCTGTGGAGAATGATCCCACACAATCCGGGGGGAGATTGCCCGGCCCAGAATCCCAGAACCAGAGCACCGATGAGGAGCGAGAAACTGAGATGGAGCCGCGTGCGGCTGAGAATTAAAACTAGGGAGAACGAGGCTAAAATTTTGATGATCGCGGGCATAATAAAAAGAAGTGCCTAAAGTGAGAAGTGAACTAAAGTGTCTAAAGTTAAAAAACTTAGTGCTTCGTGCTAACCTCTGATAATTCTTTACTTCCAAGTTGGATCAGGCATAATACTTCGCGCCGCTAAATATCAAAAGATAAGCCGGAAGAAAGGACAAAGCAAGAATATTATAAAAATGCTCACGCCTACCGAATATTATCGTGATCCGGAGGTCCGGGAACGGATCGCCGAGTACTGTGGCGGCACCGCCCGGGAGCCGGAGTTATGCACCGCCGAGTACATCGTTGGATACGGGGAGGCCCTGCTGGGGATCCCCGCGCCGGAACCATATATCTCCACGCCCCTGGCTGGATTCAATGCCATTTTAGAGAAAGGCCTGGATTTCTTCCGGTCAATCTGGGACAAGGTGCATCTGCTGGGGTTACTCGATATCGAGTATCTCAATCTGGATTATCCCGGAGAGGTTTATTTCGACCAGGTCACTACTTTCAAAAAGATCGAGCCCGTCTACCAGTCCATCCTTAGTATCTACCGGGAATACGGGATCCAACCTCTAACAATCATGACCGGACAGGGCTATCACTTCTCCTTCCAGATTCAATCCGGGACTAAAACGGCCCTGATGCTGGAAGACGTGGGTCTTCTCAATCAATCCTTGATCAAAAAATACCCGGGGACATTGAGCCAGAGGCACCGGCCGGTCTCTCTCCGTTACGGCCAGGCCTACGACGGGATGGGCCGGGTGATGGAGTGCTTTGCCCATCGGATCATAAAAGAGACGGTGGGCCGGACCGATCTGCCGCTGCTCATTACCGATGTCTCGATCGGGATTGGACAGCATGGCCGGGAGGGGATCTCCCTCGACCTCTCCTGCTTTGGCGATCCTGTCTATATGCGGGACTGCCGCTGCGCCTTCTCCACTCACCAGAAGCACAAAGTTCAGCGATGGAAGGTCGGCGACGCGATCGCCGACGGGACCCCCATCCAGATCGCCATCCCCCGGAAAGATCTATCACTTCCGGAGACTCTCGCTCTGCGCCGTCATTTCCACAACGCCGCCGAGTATGCCGCGGGAGTAGAGTGTTTTATCCCCGATTCCACTGTCAGCTTCAAAAATCTTATCGAAGATTATCAGGGGTCCGGACTCTATAAGTTCCACCAATGGTTTGACAGCGAGAAACAACACCCGCCCGAAAAATGGGGAGAGACCTATGATCGGATGAATTATCTCGACGTTCCTCCCTGTGTCCGCCGGCCGTTGGAACAACCGAACGACCTGCTTCTGAAGCCCACCAACCTCCAAACACTGACCCGCTGCCTGCTCGCCCGGGGCTGGCATCCCCGGCACATCGCGGGGCTGGTCACCTCCCGCTGGGTAAATGGACCCGGCTGGCCCCCGGACCAGTGGAAGCACTTCGACGCCGCATCCCGGGCGAATTTCTACGTGCGGATCTTCTCCGGACTTCTGGCCGTCGGGCTCGATGAGATGGTCGATCACAACTGTGTCTCCCATCAGGAGAAAGGGAACTGCCCGCAGCCATTCTGCGGCTATAATCTCGCCGACTACCGCTGGGACGGAAAATTTTAAGGCATTCATTATGAACCAGCTACCATCTCCTATCATGTCGGAAGCTCAATTCGAAGCGGTACGGGAATATTACCACAACGATAACGTCCGGGAGAGAATTCGGGAATTCTGTGGCGGAGACCAGTTCACCTGCGAGTACCTGGTCGGGTTTGGAGAATATCTGGCCCGGAATGGTTATCACCGGCCACTGAGACTCACCAACCGGACAGATGACTTACCCGGTCTGATGGAGGAAGGTCTGGATATCTTTCGTTCGGTCTGGGACTGGAAGGCCACGCTGGCGATCTGGGATATTGAATATTTCAACTTAGATACCTGGTACAATCTCTACCGGGACCAATTGACTTACTTCAAACTGATGGAGCCCGTATACCGGATAATCGAAAACATCTTCAAGGAGTACGGGATTCCCCACATCAATGATTCAACCTCTTCCGGCTATCATTTCATCTCCCTGATCCCGTTCAAATCTTCCATCCACCGAAAACTGGAGCGGATCGGATATCTGGAAGACAGCCTCCGGGAGAAGTACTCCCTGACTCCCAAAGTTGATAAGAAGGGGCGGAGACCAATTTCCCTGAGGGCCGCGAGAGGGTACAGCGGGATCGGGAGGCTCCATGAATTTTTAAGTCACCTGGTCATCCGCCGGAGCCGGGGAGAGTCCCCACTCCCGGTCACTATCTCGGATACCGCCGTGGGGAGGACGTTCCGAGGGAGAGAGGGGTTGAGCTTGGATATCACCCAGTACGCCGACCCCCTCTACATGCGAGATATTCGTACCACTTTCTCCACCCACCAGAAACATAAAGTATACCTCGGAAAAGTCGGGGGCCGAATCGCCCGGGAACTCCCGGTTTACGCGACCCTCCCCCGAAAAAACCTCTCCTACCGGGAACTCTTTGCCCTCCGGAAGGACCTGCGGGGGGCGGCAAGGTACGCTTCTCAGTGCTCCGGTGTCATCCCGGACGCGAGCCGGGGCTGGGAGCGGATGATCCGGGACTACCGCGCCTCCTCACTATTCGCCTTCCACCAGGAGTTCGACCGGGTCACTCACCAACCACCCGCGCGATGGTCCAAGACCTACTGGCGGCTGAATCTTGACAACATCCCCCGCTGCGCGGCCAACGCCATCCGGAACGCGAACTGGGGGCTGCTCAATCCGACCAGCATCCAGACCCTCTGCCGGGTCCTCTTCGCGATCGGGTGGCATCCCAAACATATCGCCGGACTGATCCGGTCCAATTATGAGACCAGACCGGGCTGGAAGATCAACTGGCAAAAATACGACGCCGAGACCCGGGCCAACTTCTGGGGCCGGGTTTACTGTGGTATGATCGCGACCGGGACCGATACTCTCAATGACTTCAACTGTGTCGCTCAGCAGGAGAAGGGACTCTGCCCCCATCCGTACTGCGGTTTTAACTTAAAAGATTATCAGCGAATCCTCCGTGACCGGTTCTCACCGGCATAGGAATCTGTTCGATTCCAGCCAGAGGGATGAAGACAAGAAACGAAGTCTTAAGTGTCCTCCTGATAATCCTCCTGGGAGTGGGCTTAAGCTTATCCTATCTTATCCACCCGATAGATTACTTCGACGCCGATGAAGCCATCGTCGGCTTGATGGCCAATCACGTGCTTCAGGGACATATCCCCGCTTATTTTTACGGGCAAGGCTACATGGGGAGTCTGGAAGCGTTGGTAGCCGCGGGTTACTTCTTACTGCTCGGCCCCGGTGTTCTGCCCCTGAAGCTT
>JAVCDH010000115.1 GCA_030765805.1 Candidatus Euphemobacter frigidus | reverse complement strand
AAAAGCGGAATTATATATAATTAGATGATTTCTTCAATTTTGGGGAGTAAATTATATCCCGGCCGTTTTGGGTAAATTTTAGACCGGCGATGACAGCGCGTTGGTAACGGCGTATCAGGCGGTTCCCCTGGCTACTATTCAACAGCTGGATCCAATATATGTGGATGTGACTCAATCCACCGCTGAGGTTCTGCGCCTGGATCGGCAGTTGGCGGAGGGCCGGTTAACTCACAATGGTCAAAACCAGAACGCGGTGGAACTTATCCTGGACGATGGCACTACCTATGCCCGTAAAGGAACGTTGAAATTTCGTGACATAACGGTAGACCCAACCACCGGTTCCGTCATTCTCCGGGCGGTCTTTCCAAATCCGGACGGTACGCTCCTGCCGGGGATGTTTGTGTATACAGTACTGCAAGAGGGAATCCAGGAAGAAGCTATCCTTGTGTCACAGTCGGGCGTAAACCGAAATCACCGGGGAGAACCGTATGTTTTGGTGGTGGAAGAATCCGGAAAAGTTGACCTCCGGATGGTCACGATTGATCGAGCTATCGGCGACCGATGGCTGGTTTCGAATGGTCTTAATCCCAATGATCAGGTGATTGTCGAGGGAATTCAAAAAGTAAAACCCGGCGCTTCAGTCAAGGTGGTTCGCCTCCCGTCTGGCCGCAAAGAGGGTTCCGCGGGCGAAAAGACGGTTCATACCTCTGCCAATATGAAATAAACGGAGAAATCACATGTTATCAAAATTCTTTCTCGAACGGCCGGTCTTCGCCTGGGTCATCGCTATTTTTATCATGCTCCTGGGCGGACTGGCCGTATATAACCTGCCGATATCGCAATATCCGCCTATCGCTCCGCCCTCCATCGCCATTGAATCTTTCTATCCCGGGGCTTCGGCGCAGACAGTGGAGAACAGCGTTACTCAGATCATCGAGCAGAAGATGACGGGCTTCGACGACATGCTATATATGTCCGCCACCAGTGATTCTGCCGGAGCCTCCCGCCTGGAGTTAACATTCAATCCGGGGACCGATCCGGACTTGGCCTGGTCCAAGGTTCAGAACAAGCTTCAGCTTGCCATGGCCAGTCTTCCGGAAGTGGTTCAGCGCGCGGGGGTCAAGGTCAGCAAATCCACCCGGAACTATCTGCTCATCGTTGGTCTTGTCTCCGAAGACGGCAGCATGAACGGCAATGATTTGCGGGATTATGCTCAGTCCAATCTGGAAAAGGTTCTGGCGCGCGTCTCCGGAGTGGGCGAGGTCGAAAATTTTGGCTCCCAGTATGCCATGCGCGTCTGGCTGAACCCCGACAAGCTCACCGAATACAACCTGGCCCTGGAAGACGTAATCCAGGCGTTGCGGGCCTATAATGTGGAGGTCTCCGCCGGCCAGTTTGGCGGGATCCCTGCGGTGGAAGGGCAGCGCTTGAACGCTTCTATTATCGTTCAGAATCTCCTTCAGACCCCGGAGGAGTTTGCCTCCATCCCCCTGCGCGCCAATCCGGATGGTTCCATCGTACGGATCAAGGATGTCGGACGGACGGAACTGGGGACCGAGTTATACGATATTGAGGTGCGTTATAACGGCAAACCGTCCGCCGGTCTGGCCATCCGGCAGGCACCCGGTGCCAACGCGCTGAATACCGCCAGGGCCATCAAGTCGAAACTTCAGGAGATGAGTCGCTATTTCCCGCCGGGGATGAAGGTTGTCTATCCCTACGACACCACCCCTTTTGTCCAGGTTGCCATCGGCGAGGCGGTAAAGGCCTTGCTCATGGCGATTGTGCTGGTCTTCCTGGTCATGTGGCTCTTCATGGGAAATATTCGGGCTACCCTGATCCCCACCATCGCGGTGCCGATCGTGCTCCTGGGCACATTCGCCGTACTGGGGGCGTTTGGATATTCCATCAACATGCTGACTATGTTTGCCATGGTGATCGCTATCGGATTGTTAGTGGACGATACCATCGTGGTGGTTGAGAATGTGGAACGGATCATGAGCGAGGAGGGGCTCTCGCCCCGGGATGCCACCGCCAAGTCCATGGGTCAGGTAACCAGTGCCCTGATCGGCTTCTTTCTGGTGCTCACGGCTCTCTTTGGTCCCATGGCTTTCTTAAGCGGCTCTACCGGGGTCATCTATCGTCAGTTCTCCGTGACCATCGTCACGGCCATGTTCCTCTCGGTTGCTATAGCCTTGATCCTGACACCGGTGCTCTGCGCGTCCATCCTCAAGCCGGTCACGAAGGGACACGAGGCGGCGGAAGGCGCCCTCAAGTTTCTCCGTCCGTTCTTCCTCTGGTTTGATCGGGTCTTTTACCGGTTCCGGGATGGTTTCGTGAAACTGGTTGGCCACGCGCTGGCTCGAAAACTACGTTACGTCATTGTCTATCTTCTAGTTGTGGGGGGAATGCTCTGGCTTTACCGGGGAATGCCGACCAGTTATCTCCCGGATGAAGATCAGGGAATTTTGATGGCCCAGATCGTTATGCCTACGGGCGCCACGCTGGAGCAGACCCAGGCGGTCGCCGATAAAGTTCAGCACTATTTCCTGGAAGACGAAAAAGAAGCGGTGGAGTCCTGTATGACGATTGCCGGCATGGGCTTTTCCGGCCGGGCTCAGAACAATGGCATGGTCTTTGCCAAGTTGAGGGATTGGAATCTGCGCGACCGGCGGGATCTGAGAGTCAAGGCCATAGCCGGACGGGCGATGGGGGCATTCTCCAGGATCCGCGAAGCTATGGTCTTTGCTTTTCCTCCGCCCGCCGTCATCGAACTGGGCAATGCCACCGGCTTTGATTTTCAGTTGATAGACCGTGGCGGGGTCGGACACCAGGCCCTGATGAAGGGGCGCAACCAGCTCCTCGGGATGGCGGGTCAGGATCCCCGGCTGACGAAAGTCCGGCCCAACGGCATGGAGGATGTCCCCGAATACCGGGTGGACGTGGACTGGGAAAAGGCGGCCGCCCAGGGTCTGCCCATCACCTCTATCCACAATACCATCTCCGCGGCTTTCGGGAGTGCCTATGTCAACGACTTTATTCAGGCCGGCCGCGTGAAAAGGGTCTACGCTCAGGCGGATGCCCCCTATCGAATGCTGCCGAAAGACTTGAACAAGTTATACGTACGCAATATGGCCGGGAAGATGGTTCCGTTCACTTCGTTCGCGACCGGACGCTGGGCCAGCGGTTCTCCCCGTCTGGAGCGTTTCAACGGATTCCCTTCCATGAATATCTGGGGGGAACCGGCGCCGGGGAGGAGTTCTGGCGATGCCATGGAGGCGATGGAAGCGATCGTCGGGAAGCTGCCGCATGGGATCGGGTATGACTGGACCGGGCTCTCCTACCAGGAACGGCAGGCTTCTTCCCAGACCGGCCTACTCTATACGTTCTCCATTCTGGTCATGTTTCTTTTCCTGGCGGCCTTGTACGGGAAGTGGGACGTGCCCATCTCGGTCCTCCTGATCCTGCCCCTTGGTGTCGTCGGCGGCTTCATCGCTTCAAATCTGCGGGGTTTGCCCAGTGACGTCTATTTTCAGATTGGTTTGTTGAATACACTGGGACTGGCCACCAAGAATGCCATCCTGATCGTCCAGTTCGCCATGGCCGGGGGGGCGGAAGGTTTGGGATTGATTGAGGCTTCGCTCCGGGCGGTGAAGCTACGGCTCCGCCCGATCATCATGACATCGACGACGACCGGTTTAGCCGTGCTGCCTTTGGCCCTGAGTACGGGTGCGGGTGCGGGAGCCATGGTTGCTATCGGGACCGTGGTACTGGGCGGGATGATCACCGGCACGATTCTCGTCGTCCTGTTTACGCCGCTCTTTTATGTGCTGATCGAAAAGACCTTTGGGAAACGGGAAAAAAGGATGATGAAGGAACTGGTTGTTGAGAATCCATCAGGGGATCAATGAAAATGAATAAACACTTTCTTTTTTTACTAATTGCAATATTCCTCCTCCCGGCGGGGTGTACTATGGCGCCAAAATATACGCAGCCGGAAGCGCTGATCCCGGACCAAATTCCGAGTTGGAAAGAGAACGAGGACATTCAATCCACCGACGAAGTTCAAATTGTCTCGGATATCAAATGGCGGGAATTCTTTACCGACCGGAAACTCCAGCAGATTATCGAGATGGCTTTGGAAAACAACCTGGACCTGCGGCTGGCCGCCTTAAATGTGGAAAAGGTACAAGCCCTTTATGGCGTGCGGCGATCCGAGTTATTCCCGGTAATTAACGTAGTGGGGGGAGGGGGCAAACAACAGACATCCGCCGATCTCACGTCTCCGGGAGATCCGAGGACAACCGAGCAATTCAATGTCAATCTGGGCGTAACTTCGTGGGAGATTGATTTCTTCGGCCGGATTCGCAGCCTGGAAGAACAGGCACTGCAGGAGTACCTGGCCACGGAAGAGGCCCGGCGCAGCGCCCAGATCACGCTGATCTCCGAGGTTGCCCGGACCTATCTGATCCTGGCCGCGGATCGGGAGAACCTTAGATTATCTCAATCCACACTTGAGACGCAACAGGGGTCATACGATTTGATCCGGCTGAATTACGAAGTCGGCATAGCCACCGAATTGGATCTGAGCCGTTCACAGACCCAGGTAGATACGGCCAAAAGGAATATAGCCCGTTATACTCAACTGGTGAGGCGAGACCAAAACGCCTTGATCCTCCTGGTTGGTATTACGGTGCCTGAAGATCTCCTGCCTCTCGACCTGTCCGGCATCATCCCGTTGCGGGAAATTTTTCCGGATCTGTCTTCCGAGGTGCTTCTGGTTCGTCCTGATATTTTAGCGGCGGAATACCAACTGAAAGCCGCCTATGCGTTTATCGGCGCTGCCCGGGCCGCCTTTTTTCCCCGGATTTCTCTGACTACCTTCCTCGGTACAGCCAGTGATGACCTTTCCGGCCTTTTTAAATCCGGCACGGGCACCTGGAGCTTCGCCCCCCAGGTTTCCTTGCCGATTTTCGACGCCCGAACCTGGGCGGCATATAATGTCAGCCAGGCCACGCAGGAGATTGCCCTGGCCCGGTACGAAAAAGCCATTCAAACCGCCTTCAGGGAGGTGGCCGACACCCTGGCCGTCCGCAGTACCATTAATCAACAGATATCGTCTCAACAGTCGATCGTGGACTCCGGGCGGAAAATCTATAGCTTGTCCGAAGAGCGCTATACTGCCGGTATTGACAGCTATCTGGGGGTACTGGATTCGCAGCGATCCCTCTATGCGGCCCAGCAGATTCTCACGGACCTCCGTCTGGTCGGCCTTGCCAATCAGGTTAAACTTTACGCCGTCCTGGGTGGAGGAGGGGAACCGGAGGATACGGATTCAACCGCCGACAATCGCGTTCCCGGGAAGTGAGGAGCCGCCGCGATCATGAACGGTTGAGCCAAACCAGCGGGTTACCCAAGAGGATGAAATCATTTTGGTTGATAGCAGGATAATAGAGAGGTAACACGCAGACAAGAATGACCAGGTGACCGATCTGGTTGGTGTATCTTTAACATAGACGATATACCCAATTATTTGTATAATGAGTATCTTAGTAGCCTCAGTAAATAAATTATACAAGAGAAAAGGAAATCTCTACATGAAAATACTAATGGTTTATCCGGAATATCCGGTAACGTTCTGGAGTTTCAAGTACGCGCTGAAGTTTGTCTCTAAGAAGGCAATGGCGCCTCCGCTGGGACTGCTTACAGTAGCGGGCCTGCTCCCCAAAGAGTTTACGAAAAAACTTGTAGATATGAACGTATCATCTTTAGATGATCAAGATATATGGATTGGGGTCAAATCTTTATTATTGACACTTCGTTGCCATCAAGATCGACCCCTTGACAGAGCAATCAAGCCCTCTTGCAATGAGATCAATCACTGGATAAAAGAGCGTATCGGTTAAGAGCCACGCACACAAGGAAAAACCTCCCTTTCAGGAGGTTGAATACACAAGATTTAAATTCAAGAACAATTAAATCATGAACTTATTAATTGAGGCGTGACTCCGAGCTATATGCCCCTGATTCGTAAAATTTCTACTGTCAAAAGGAAAGATTTTACCCCGTTTTATGAAGAACCCTTACATCCTGGCCGCGAAGTTCGTGATGAGGAAAGACGAGCTGGAGAAGGACGTACGAAAGGCCGCCGCCGCGATCGCGGAGAAAATGGAGCAGGTTCTCTCGGAGCCATAATGGTTCATAAGAACTACCGGTCTCGCTTCAAAACAGCCGTCAGGCAACGCGGACCGGCGCCGTAGGCTATCGTCATGTCAAACGGCAGCAGAATCACTTCCATGCCCCGCTTTTTCAATTCCTCAGCGACTTCCGGATACCGGTCGGGTACGATGATCGTATTTTCATCCAGGCTGAGGTTGTTCGCGCCGAAAGGCTCTTCTTCCCCTTCTTTTTTCTGCAACGCGATCTTTTCCCAGCCCTTGAGCGGTTCCGGCAATTCCCCCACCAGTTCCGGGTAGTAGATCAATAACCCCGGCTTGACCAGCGTCATGACACAATCTAGGTGCAATATGCCCGGATCGACCTTCACGGTCCAAACCTTGTAATCCGGCCCCAGGAACTGCTGAAGCCAGGCGATCCCCTTCTCGCTGGAACCCTTGCCTGACAGGCCGACATAGACGTTGAACCCGTCCATCAGAATATCGCCGGCCTCTAAAAAGGCGTCGTCCTCGTCATAATGAGGGCTGGGGGGCGGCATGGCCACGTATCTCGCGTTGGTGCCCTCAAGCAGAGGTTCCAGCGCGGGCCGCACATAATAGACATGTTTTCTCCGGAAAGGGAGTCTCAGGGCATTTATCAATACAACGTTATTGCCGAAGACCCTGAAATAATCCTCTCCCCCGAATGAGTGGTTGCCTTTTTGCACGCTGTCAAGATAGGCGAGTTCTTCTTCATGGCGCATGGGTTTGGTGCGATGGACCGTCACCCCCCTCTTCTCGAGAGTGTTCACCAACCCTTCGATTTCGCTGCGTATTTCTTTTATGTTTTCAGGGAGAACATCCAGCGTCTTCTTGCCGCCGTATTTCTTGCTCTGTTCCTGCGCGCTTTTTGAGAGAAACCCCAGTGCCGGCACCCATTCAGGTTCTACTGTCTCATCCTCGATCCCAATAACCACTTCTCTGAGTTTTCCCCAGTCATTGTAAACGCCTATGTTTCTTTGATCCGTCTCCGCTGCTCCGGTTTCCGCGGCTCCGGCACATACCAAAGCCGCCACGTAAAATATCGCTGCCTGCATTTTCATGCCTCCCTCCTTTATTATTGTTCAATCAGCTGCGTGGGTCCGACCCGGTTTTTCAAGGATCCATCGAACTTATTATTTAGGGTGTGACCCTGATTTTTCGCTCTCTCCCAATGCTTTGAGAAAACGCAACCTGTCTTTATCATCTTTAAATATGGCCGATCGTGCCACTCCCCGACCAGTCACGTGATACCAGGCAT
>JAVCDH010000023.1 GCA_030765805.1 Candidatus Euphemobacter frigidus | reverse complement strand
AGTTGAGGATGAAAAATAGAAACAAAGTTTTGATTTTCAAGGGAGATAAATATGGGGTATTCTATCTTTCGGAAATTATGAGACTGGTAGGATTTCGAATCAAGGATGCTGATCCCGGTGTCGGAAGTCGGAGCCAAATTATGCGGAAATACGGAATTAGCCGAGAATAATTTTTTTGGCGCGAGTAGTCCTTATGTCAGAATTAGAGTATTTTATCAAAAAAAGTTGACATGGTAAATTCGGAATGGTAAATTGCTCTTTTATCGTAACTACTCAGGTTGTCAGGTTCAAGGTTCACGGTTCAAGGTTTGTTGCCTTGCGCGCTTCATATATCTTGAGATAGTTGATAAATCCACGAACGGCAGCACGTGTTCGTCTGGCCTGCTCGTAAACATCTTTGAATTCGTTCAATCTTCATCACTCTCTAACCGTGAACCTTTGAACCTTTGAACCCTTGAACCGTGAACCCCTAAACCTGAGTAGTTACCTTTTATCAAGAAATTAGCTAAATAATTGTAACCTGAATTGAAGGAGTTTTAAGATGAGAAATCATTGGTGGAAATTGGTTTTATTAGCGGGACTGTTTTGTTTTTTAATGATCTTTCCGAGAACATCCCGGGCGTTTGATCCTTATATCGTGCACTCTATTCCCCGGGCCAGCAGCGGCTGGGGTGGGGGTATTACCTGGTATGATGGATATATCTATGAGGTACATTCCAGCTCGAGATCCATCTATAAGAAGAGCCCGATAACCGGCGCGGTGGTTGAGACCATTGCCACGAGCGGATTCCCGGCCGGCCTGCAGGATATCGCTTATGATGGGAAGCGGAATTGTTTTTGGATCAAGGGTTGCGGATACTATTATTGCAAAGTGGCCCTCACCGGCGGCGCGATACTGCAAACGATATATCCCCCCGCTGGTTTTGGATTCGGCGTTTTCTGGGGGCCGGAGGATCCGGACTCGCTTTGGACTACCGACCAGGTTGGTGGGACGATATATAAAGTAAGCGCGCTCAACGGCGCGCTGGAGACCACCATCCCCGCCGGCGGCAATCCTGTGTCCGGTATCGCCCGAGTGGAGGATAAATTGTGGTGCGGCTTGGCGAAAGAACCCGGGTATGCCGGCTGGATCATTGAATATGACATGAGCGGGAACCAGACCAACGCTTTTCAATTGCCGAGCGTCGGGTACTATAATGACGTGGGGGGATGCACCCTGGACGATGATGGTTATCTCTGGGTGCAAGGGGGCAAAGAGACTGCCATCTATCAGATTAATATTGGCTACGATCCCGTCCCCACCTTCATCGAGACCGACATCATAGATTCCGGTGACTACAATGGAGATGGAAAGTCCGATGTAGCCATCTTCCGGGAGGCTAACGGTCTCTGGGCGGTCAGAGATATTACCAGATTTTACTTTGGGGCATCGGGCGATGATCCGGTTCCCGGCGATTACGATAATGACGGAATAACCGACGCGGGTATCTTTCGTGGCTCGAACGGTCTCTGGGTAATTAGAAATATAACCCGCGCGTACTACGGTGCAGCGGGCTATATTCCCGTTCCCGGTGATTATAACGGTGACGGCAAATGTGACCCGGGTCTCTTCCGATCCAGCAATGGTCTCTGGGCGGTAAAGGATCTCACCAGAGTTTACTGGGGAGCCCAGTCGGACCTTCCGGTCCCAGGTTATTATTCCCATTCGCGGCAGAAGTACATTGGTATCTTCCGGCCCAGCAACGGCCTCTGGGCGATAAGGGATCTTACCCGGACCTACTTCGGGGGAGAGGCCAATGACGTCCCGCTGCCGAGTGTGGCCGGGGGCATAGGTGGTTGGGAGCCGGCCATCTTCCGGCCCTCCACCGGCCTCTGGGCGGTCAAGAGCGGTTTTCGCGCTTATTTTGGGAATGAAGCGGATAAGCCGGCCCCCGGTGATTACGACGGCTACGGGGGCAATGAGCCCGCTATCTTCCGGGAAGTTTCCGGGTTGTGGGTCGCCCGGGAAGCAACCCGGTGTTATTTCGGCCGGTCCGGGGATGTCCCGGTCTCCGGCCGGGTCTGTAATCCGAGCACCGCCCAAATGAGTTTCTCATATTAAATAGTTCGTAGGTGATCCGGCACTTGACGATGTTATCGGGAAATACCTGATAACTCCGACTCCATAGAGTCTTTGAGTCGGAGGATAAGATAGTCAAAGGGTAAGGAAGTCCCGCCTTACGGCGGGGCTTTTCTTTTTGCGTACTATCCCGAAATCCTATAAGATCGCGGAGTCCTTCGGCGATTTAACGTTGACAGCAATTAACGGGTGATGATAGTTTGCCTTCTCTAAATTATTAATCCCCCGATGAAAAAATTTTAAGGAGGTTTTCAAATAAAAGATCACTGGCGAAAAGCGTTTACGGCGGCGGTATTAATATGTTCTCTTTTAATCTTTAGCGGCATTTCTCTGGCTTTTGTTCCTTATATCGAACACTCAATCCCCCGTTCCGCGCACGGGTGGGGAGGGGGTGTCACCTGGTACGATGGATACATATACGAGGTGCATTCAAGCTCGACGTCAATTTTTAAGAAGAGCCCGATAACCGGCTCGGTGGTGCAGACCATTAGCACAAATATCGCGGCCGGACTGCAGGATATCGCCTACGACGGGGAGCGGAATACGTTCTGGGTCAAGGGCTGCGGCTCTTACTTTTACCAGCTGCCCCTGACCGGCGGTTCTCCGATCAGTTCATTTGCCCCCCCCGACAGGTATGGATATGGCATTTACTGGGACCCTGAGGAGCCGGACATGCTCTGGTTCACAGATCATGTTCATTACAAAATATACAAGAGGAACGTTGTTACCGGCCAGAACATCGGCTCAATATTCGTAGGTTCCCCGGTGACCGGTATAGCTAAAGCGGGGGATCATTTCTGGTGCGGCGTGGGGCAGGAGCCCGGTCATTACGGCTGGATCATTGAAGTGGACATGAGCGGCCACCAGACCAACTCATTTATGCTGCCGGCAGTGGGGTACTGTAACGACGTCGGGGGATGCACCCTGGACGACGAGGGTTATCTCTGGGTGGAGGGGGGAAAGCAGACCGCCATCTATAAGATCAACATCGGGTATGACCCGCCCTCCCTTATCGAGGCCGACATCATAGACTCGAGTGACTACAACGGGGATGGGAAATCAGACGTGGCCATCTTCCGGGAGACCACCGGCCTCTGGGCGGTGAGAGGTATTACCCGTTTTTACTTCGGAACCGAAGATGATATACCGGTCTCCGGCGACTACGATAATGACGGCACGACCGACGCCGGTATCTTCCGGGGGAGCATGGGTCTGTGGGCGATTCGGGGAGTGACCCGGGCGTATTTCGGCGCCGATGGCGATATCCCGGTTCCCGGAGACTATGACGCTGACGGAAAATGTGATGCGGGCATCTACCGGGAGAGCAACGGTTGCTGGGCGATCAGAAACTTCACCCGTACTTACTTTGGAGGCGGAGATGACCAGGTGGTACCCGGCTACTATCTCCATTCGCGGCAGAAATACATCGGTATCTACCGTCCCTCCACCGGCCTCTGGGCGATCAAGGGGCTTACCCGGGCTTACTTTGGAGGGGTTGAGAATGACGTTCCTGTTCCAGGCGTGGCCGGGGGTGTAGGTGGTTGGGAGCCGGCCATCTTCCGGCCCTCCACTGGCCTCTGGGCGGTCAAGAGCGGCTTCCGCGCCTATTTCGGGGCTGAAGGGGATAAGCCGGCCCCCGGTGATTACGACGGCTACGGGGGCAATGAGCCCGCTATCTTCCGGGAAGTTTACGGGTTATGGGCCGCCCGGCAGGTAACCAGGTGTTATTTCGGCCGGTCCGGGGATGTCCCGGTCACCGGGCGGGTCTGTAATCCGTTAACCCCAACACCGGTTCCGACCCCGAGCGTGACTCCGACCCCGAGCGTGACGCCAACGCCGACCCCGAGTCCGTCGCCGACGCCGAGTTTAACTCCGACGCCGACGCCGGGCGTGACTCCGACACCAACGCCGAGTGCGACTCCGACACCAACGCCGAGTGCGACTCCGACACCAATGTCGAGTGCGACTCCGACTCTGACTCCGACCCCGAGCGTGGTGCCGACATTGCCTCCAGAGGCTCCCTGAGCCGGAGGGTATTAATCTAACGGGCAGAGAAGCCCCGCTTAAGGCGGGGCTTCTTTTTTTATATTATTCCGGGATCCTATAAGATTGCGGATGCTTTCCCGATGTGTTATAATGCGCTGCAAAAAAACATAGGAAAAGTCAGCGCGTTTTTTACTTCGCGATTAGCTCAAGGTGAAATCAAAAGTACCTATCAGTGGTCTTCTGCTTGGCTTGCTCTTGCTGGCCGCTTTCTCAATCCGTCTGTACGGACTACCCCGATCCGTCAACCCAGAGGCGGACTTTTACCTTGGTTTTTTTCGTTTTTTCTACTATAGCCCTTTCAATCTCTCTCTTCTGCCTTCCGGTCCGGACCTTATCTCCCCCCAATTTTTTATCTTTCTGGCGGCCGCGGCCGGATGGGTGATAACCGCTATACGATACGCTGGTCTCGCTCTGGCCCATATCAATTACTATCAGCCCTTCTCCACCCTAATGGTTCTCACCGTCGGGGGAGAAGTCCTGCTGATCCGTTTCTGCTCAGTCTTGATGGGGACTCTCCTGGTCTTCCTGATTTATCGGGTGGGGGTGGTCTTCTTCAGCCGACGGGAGGGGTGGATTGCCGCCCTCTTGGTCGCTCTCTCTCCCTTCCTGGTCAACAACTCCCGCTATATCGGAGATGATACCGCCGCGGCCGTTTTTGTTACTGCCGGTCTCCTCTTTTCGGGGCTGATTATCAAGCGGGGGGAGCTTAAGTGGTATATCCTGGCCGGTCTCTCCGCCGGTCTGGCGGGAGGGCTCCGATTTGCCGGTTGGTCTGTTATCCCGGTTATTATTCTTGCCTACCTTCTGCGATTGAAAGAAGTCGGCTCCGCCGACCAGCCTCGACGCCGGTTCGGGTATCTCATTGCGACCATTTTCTTCTTGTTTCTGGGTGTGATAATTTCTTGCCCCGCTTTCTGGTACGAGCCGGCAGTCTTTCTCGACCAACTCTCGGCCCGTTTCCAGTCTCACTCCCTGGTGGAGTTACTCCCCGCCGGTAGCCTTCACCAGTACTCGATATCCTTCTTCCACCAGGTCCGATGGGGGATGAGTCTTAAGTACGGCGCCGGATTTCTGATCCTGCCGCTGGCCCTGGGTGGGGCGATCCTGGGCCTGGCGAGGAAGGGCAACGGCGAGCGCTGCCTTATTTTGGCCGCGCTGGCGTACACCCTTCTTGCCATCTTATCGACCCCTGTTCCTTGTCCGGCGGATCTTCTCCCGATGGCTCTCATGGCCTTTTTGCTGGCGGCCCGTTTTTTAATTTTTTTAATATCTCTGCTGAGATCGAAAACCCGGGTAAGGGATGGCGCTGTCGTGGTTCTGGTCTGCCTGATTATTTTCCCCTTCTTGCTTGTTGACCTGAAGGTAATTTATCTTTCCCGGGCAAAAGACACCATCTCCCTTGCCCGGGACTGGATCCGGGAGAACATCTCCCCCGGAAGCAGGGTGCGCCCGGCTGCTTTTGCTGCCGCTCTTCCCCCGGCCGGCCCGATCCGGTCAGGAGGTGGTGACTACCTGGTCCTCGAGGAATCATCGGGGGGATCGTCACCCGGGCTGGTTTCTTTGGAAGAAACCTCCGACCCGGGGAAGGGGGAGACCGATCTCTCCCTTCCCCAGAAAGTCTTTCGCACGGAGAGCGTTGATTTCATCAATCCGGTGATAAAGATATATAACCTGAACCGGCAGGACCCCGCCTGGGAATGGAAGTCGCTGATTCTGCGGGACCTTGATTTCGATTACTCGGAGACTTCACCCGAGATACTTGTGCTGGAAGAAGACATGGGGTATGAAGGGAAGACCGGTTTCTGGGTGGGGTCTTATGAGGTTGTACGGAGACTGATTCTGGCCCCGCGCCGGCTGGAGAGGATCGGAGTCGAACTTTACCCTATCCACGTCCCCGCCCGGGTAAAAGTAAAGGCAGGGCGGAAGAGCCGGGATATGACATTGGTGTCCTTAGAGCCGGAACTCTGTCTCTTCCGGGCCCGGGTATCTTTTCCTCTCCTCAAGTATTCTTACAGGGTGAGGGTGAAGAATTTCGAGGAACATCCTCTCTTCGTAAAGATCAGTGCCTCGCCCCGCCGGATAGACCGCCTTCTTCATCAACGGGGATTGCTTAAGGCGCCGGAAGTACGCCTCCCTTCTCCCGAAAAACTCTCCGGTCTCCGCCGGGAGATGGAGCAGGCGGGAGATGATTTCGACCGGTTTTTTGAGCGTGTCTTCAGTGAGAGCGCGGCCTGGTGGAGAGAGAAGTATAGTCGTGTTTATGAAGTCGAGGGTATTTCCCCGGCCGCCGCTGTCCATCTTCCTCCCGTGCCCTTTCGGGCGCGCTTCCGTCTTCAAGCTGGCCCGTTGGCGCCGAAAGGACCGATGGGTGAGATTCAGGTCTGCCGGGCGGAGGGCGCAGAGGAGGTGATCGCGCGGCGAGAAATATCCGGCGAGGACTTGCCGGTCCGGGATGGTTACTCTTATCCTGAAATATTTTTTGTTAATAAGCGGATGAGCGATAATCTGGAGTTCAAAGTAAAAGGGACTGCTTTAACCTGTGACCGGGTCGAAGTATATCCGGACCTGAGAAACTGGTTTCGCGATTATCTCCCCGAATAAGGGGGCCTTTTTACGAGCGGTTGATGTGTTTTTTTACCATTGCGATTATAAATTCAGCCTCATCCAGACTGAGATCGTAAAAGAGAGGCAGCCTGATCAGCCTCTCGCTAAGAGACTCTGTGAGAGGGAGGTCGCCCGGTCGGTAGCCGAACCTTTCCCCCATCGGCGAGACGTGCAGGGGAACATAGTGAAAGACGGCGTGAATTCCCGCCGCTCTCAGGCGTCTAAGGAGAGAATCGCGTTTTTCCCGGTCCGGCAGCAGAATGTAAAAGAGATGATAATTTGTCTCGCAGTCCTCCGGGACGACGGGCAGACGAATCTTTCCTTCTCTCTCCAATTCCTGGAGATTCTGAATATAGTAGTTATAAATCTCCTTTCTTTTATTCTGAATCTTCTCCAGATTCTCCAGCTGGGCGTAGAGGTAAGCAGCCAGAACGTCCGACATTAAGTAAGAAGAGCCGATATCGATCCAGGTATATTTATCCACCTCACCCCGGAAGAATTTTTTTCGGTTAGTCCCTTTCTCCCATATTATCTCCGCCCTTTCTCGGAGATCTTCGTTGTTGACCAGGAGCGCTCCCCCCTCCCCGCAGATCACATTTTTTGTTTCGTGAAAACTAAAAGCGCCCAGATCTCCCACAGTTCCTAAGTATTTGTCTTTATAACGGGAAGTAATCCCCTGTGCCGCGTCTTCGACAATCCAGAAATTTCTCTTCCGGGCGATATCCATGATCGTGTCTAACTCACAGCTCACCCCCGCGTAGTGTACCGGGATGATGGCTCTGGTTCGGTCGGTGATCTTCTCTTCTATCAGTTTTTCA
>JAVCDH010000069.1 GCA_030765805.1 Candidatus Euphemobacter frigidus | reverse complement strand
TGGCCCGGGGAAAGACCATCAAGGAAGTACTGGCGATCTCCCCGGCCGGGGTGATCGACGATTTGGGAGGGCTACCGGAAGATCACCTTCACTGCTCGATCCTGGCGGTCAATGCCCTTCACAACGCGATTGCTAACTATCTTCTTCTCACCGGTTTGGTAGCACTCCGGGAGGAGGGAGAGTAAATAGATAATTTTTCAGAAACATATTAAAAAGGAGGTGTGTAATGCCATTTGGAGATGGAACAGGACCAAGAGGGGGCGGAGGACCGGGAACGGGACGGGGAATGGGTGGTGCCGGTATGGGTCGGGGCGGAGGCGGGGGAAGAATGGGCGGCACCAGGCCCGGATCAGGCCCCGGCGGAGACTGTGTCTGCCCGGCTTGCGGCGCCACTGCTTCCCATGGGATCGGCGTTCCCTGTTACGACGTCAAATGCCCGAAATGCGGGGCTGCTATGGTCAAGTCGTAGATAGACTCCCTCATTCGAGTTTGAAAAATGTCATAGGACTTATGTCTGTCGGGAGACTAACCGGGGGATTTTGCCTCTTTCTGCTTTGGGGAGTTTCTGTGATGGCTGCTGAGATTACGGTAGCTTACAATAACATACCCGGAGTTCCCTCGTTTACTGCCGATTGGGGTCTCTCGTTTCTGGTTCGGGATGAGGACGATGTTATTCTCTTCGATACCGGAGGAGATCCGGCGATATTGCGAAAAAACCTCCAGCGCCTGGGGATAAAGCCGGGAGAGATTGATCTGGTAGTACTTTCCCATTATCACCGGGACCATTATGGTGGTCTGGAAGTGGTCTTAAGGCCGGGACTGACCGTATTTCTTCCCCAATCATTTCCCTCCTGGTTTAAAGACAGCTTGAAAACGCGGGGGGTCCGGGTAATCGAAGTCAAAGACCCGCGACGGATAAGGGAGAGGGTCTGGACTACCGGTGAAATTAGTGGGATTATCCCCGAGCAGTCCCTCATCCTGAGCACTTCTCGGGGGCTCGTGATTCTCACCGGCTGTTCTCATCCCGGAGTGGCCAAAATCTGCCGCCGGGCCCGAGAGATAATGCGAAAGAATATCTATCTGGTTGCCGGCGGCTTCCACCTATCAGGGGCCTCCCGAAAGGAGATTCAAGAGATAATAGAAGAACTTAAGACTTTAGGGGTTCGGAAGATCGCTCCCAACCACTGCACCGGTTTAAATGCTACCCGGATGTTCCATGAGGCTTGGGGAAAGAATTTTATTCAACTGGGGGTGGGGGAATCGGTTAGCTTTCAAAGCATTGAAACGGAATAATGATATGAGGTTGTTAGAAGAGATTATCAAGACGTTGCCAAAAGAGCCGCGGATCAAAGAAGTCCATATCTGCGCCTTTGATGTCGCGGTTAAGAGTCTGGATTGGGGGCTCTCTTCTTCATTTCGCGATCCCTGTTCGGGCTCATCACCGGCCTGGGTCCGGAAAGCCGGGCAGTTGATCGGGATGGAGGCCCGGGAGCTGGCCCGCTACTCTCTTTCCGAACGGCTGCTGGAAGCATCCCTGGGGATGGCCACCCTTAATTCTCTGAGCGATGTCTCCGGGTTTAACTTTCAGGAGATCAACGCCGACCGGATTGTGCTCGACCATGGCCGGGAGAAGAATGTGGTCGTGGTTGGTGATTTCCCCTTTCTCAATAAACTTCGCCCGGAGGTCAAGAATCTCTGGATTATCAACCGTCTGCCCTGGGAAGGTGAAGACGGCTTGAGAGAAGCCCGGGGAGTGCTTCCCCGGGCCGATGTGGCCGCGATTACCGGCAGTTCATTCATCAATCATACCGCCGAAGCGCTTCTCTCGCTCTGCCCCCGGGCCTATACAGTGATGCTGGGGCCGTCAACCCCGTTCTCCCCGATTCTCTTTAAATATGGTGTCGACGCGATCTGCGGGGCGAGGGTGGAAGACCCGGACCTGGCCCTGAAATATATCTGCCAGGGAGCATCCTTCCGGCAGATCAAGGGGGTGAACCGGGCAACCGTTTTTAACCCCGAGACTGATAATACCTAAGAAAACGCATTCTCAGTTGTTTTTATCTATTCCCTGCAATATGACTGAGATCAGGATAACAGTGTTGGTGGAAGACCGGTCAGAGCGACCGGGATTGCCGGCCGAGCACGGTATTGCTCTCCTGCTGGAGGTGGACGGAGAAAAATGGCTCTTCGATACCGGACAGAGTGGTCTGGTTGTAGATAACGCGCATAAACTGGCTATAGACCTTGGAGCTATTAAGGGCATTATTCTCAGTCACGGCCACTACGATCATACCGGCGGGCTGAAGAAAATATTACAGGAGACCGCTGAGGTGGATATCTACGCTCATCCGGGAATCTTCCGGGAGCGGTACCGGCTCGCCGGGAACGGCAAAACCACACCTATCGGTCTGCCGGTATCCCGTAATGCACTCGAAGAGTTGGGTGGGCGGTTCAATCTGACGACAACAGGCCGGGAGATCTCTCCCGGGATCTATCTCAGCGGCGAGATTCCCCGACGCACCTCTTTTGAACGGGGTGATCCGTTCCTGGTCATCAAGGAGAAGGGTCGGTATCTCCCCGATCCATTTATAGATGACCTGTTTCTGATGATTGAGACCGATGAGGGGCTGATCATGATCAACGGTTGCTGCCACGCCGGTTTGATCAACTCTTTGAAACATCTTCGCTCGCTCCGGCCCCGGGGAGAGATCAGGGCGATCATCGGGGGTTTGCATCTCCACTCGGCGTCGGATCAGGTTATCCGTCAGACAATCGATGCTCTCCATGAGTTTAGTCCGGAGGCGATCATAGCCGGGCACTGCACGGGAGAACGAGCCGAAGCAGCTTTCTCCCGCGCCTTCGGCAGCCTTTTTCGGAAAATGAAGACAGGAGCAGTCATCAATTTGCCATAATTGTTTAACTTGTCAATTAACTAACAACCCTGCCTCCGTCCCGATGCTTCAGTCAGGACGAAAGCGGGAATAGTATAATGCGTACATATCTCGATTGTATCCCCTGTTTTTTTCAGCAGGCTCTGCAAGCCGCGCGCCTGGCCGGATTAAGCGACGAAGACCAGCGGGAAATCCTGATTAAATTCGGCACGCGGCTGGCTGATTTCTCGCTTGAGAGTACTCCTCCCGAGATCGCCCGATATCTCTACGCGTCGATCATGAAGCGCGCCGGCCATGATCCGTTTCGGGAGATAAAAGAGAAATCAAACCGGTATGCTCTGGGGTTATATCCGGACTTGAAAAAGAGGGTCCGGAACGCTTCTCTTCCCCTCCGGGCGGCGGTCCAAATGGCGATTGCCGGCAATGTGATCGATTACGGTATCCCCCGGCAGTTCGATCTAAAAAAGGAGGTAGAGACCGCTCTGAGTTCGGAGTTCGGGATATTCGAGTTTGACGCGTTTAAGTCCGCGATCGAGATGTCCGGGACGATTCTTTATCTCTGTGATAACGCGGGAGAGATCGTCTTTGATCGCCTCCTGATCGAGGAACTCAAGGCTGATTATCCGGTCGAGATAACGGCGGCGGTCCGGGGCGAACCGGTTCTGAACGACGCCGTAATTGAAGACGCGAAACAATCCGGCCTGGACCGGGTCTGCCGGGTGATCTCGAACGGTGCGAACGCTCCCGGGACTTTGCTCGAGGACTGCTCGGATGAATTTCTAAGGATCTACCGCGACGCCGACCTGGTCATCAGCAAGGGACAGGGAAACTTTGAATCCCTCTGGGGAGAGCGGAAGAGGATCTTCTTTCTCTTCAAGATAAAGTGCGAAGTCGTGGCCCGGAACGTTGAGGGGAGAGTGGGGGATACCGTCTTACTATCTTCTCCATCTTTGGAATTTCAATTATGATTTACGAACAATTACAGAACTATTTCTCTGAACTGGTCCGGTCTCATGAACTGGAGGGAGAAGAGATCCGGGTGCTGACCCGGCCGCTCACGGCCGAGGAGGCGATCGGCACCCCCAAAGATGACGACTACCCGCTTCTCAAGGGGAGAGAACGGTTGATGGAAGCGCAATTCCGCTCCGCGAAAGGGCACGCCTATACCGACCTCTTCGGTAATTACGAAGCTTCTCTGGGCGAGATCGTGACGTTTCCGTTAGTCAATAACTTCAAGAGAGCGGTCTTTATCGCGGCCTTGAATGCTGTTATGCGTTCTCTGGACCTGGTCGAGGGGACCATCCATTGCCGGAATGAGGAACCGGAAGAATGCGCCCGGGACCTAAATGATTATTTAAAAGATAACTTCGGAATCCTGGAGCGGGTGGCCCTGGTCGGTCTCCAACCACGGTTGCTGGAGGCACTGGCCGAAAAGTATCTGGTCCGGGCCGTTGATCTTGATCCGGAGAATATCGGGCGGACCCGCGGAGGTCTCCGGATCGAATCGCCGGAGGATATCGAGGAGATCATTGCCTGGACGGAACTTCTTTTCGTGACCGGTACTACCGTGGTCAACGGGACGATCGAACAGTTTATGAATCGGGATCGGCCAGTAGTCTTTTACGGGGTCACTATTGCCGGTCCGGCCCGGATACTGAACCTGAACCGTTTCTGCGCCCGGGGACATTAAACCCGGAAATTCCGATTTATTGGAAGTAGAACAATTTAAAAAGGAGGGAATGAAATGGAGAAGAAGACGGAGATATTGGTAATCGGCGGCGGCCCGGCGGGAATGGTCTGCGCCCTTACCGCCCGTAAGTACTATCCGGATAAGTCGATTACGTTGATGACAGATGTGAAGGAAGGAGTCGTCCCCTGCGGGATCCCCTATATGCTTTCTGCCCTCAAAAGCCCCCGGGATAATGCCATGGCCTTTACGCCGCTCAGGAAGAAAAATATTGAGGTGATAATTGATAAAGCGGTCGGCATTGATCGGACCGGGAAAGTGGTGCTCACGGAAGCGGGAGACCAATATAAATATGAAAAACTGGTGCTGGCGGTCGGTTCTTCTCCGATTATCCCTTCCGTTCCCGGCATCGATCAAGAAGGGATATTTCTGGTTAAGAAAGAGATGCCGTACCTTCTTAAAATGGTGAAGGAGATGAAGGTCTTAAAGAGAGTGCTGGTGGTGGGAGGAGGCTTTATCGGGATTGAATTTGCCGACGAACTCTCTCATCTGGAAGACCATCAGGTCTATCTGGTGGAACTTCTGCCGCGTCTTCTGGCCAATTCATTCGACCCGGAGTTCTCCGTTCTGGCGGAAGAGAAACTCCGGGAAGAAGGTGTTACGGTATTGACGGGTACCGAGGTAACCGAATTTATCGGAGACGGCCGGGTAGAGAAGGTTCGTTTCTCCGACGGTAAGGAACTTGCGGTTGACGGCGTCATTATCGGGATCGGCGCGCGACCGAATATCGATATAGCCGCCGAGGCCGATCTTGTCTTGAAAGGCCAGAAAGGTATCTGGGTCGATGAGTACTTAAGGACAGTAGATCCCGACATCTTTGCGATCGGTGATTGCGCGACCAAGAGGGATTTCTATACCCGGAAGGGGATCTCCGTCATGCTGGCCTCGACCGCGACCGCTGAAGCCCGGGTGGCGGGAGCAAATCTCTTCAAACTGAAAGTCATCCGGGAAAATAAAGGTACGATCGCCATCTACTCAACTTATATTAATGGTTTAGTCCTGGGTTCAGCCGGTTTGACTGAGACCAACGCGGAGAAAGAGGGGTTTGAGATTACGGTCGGCACCACGGAGGCAGTGGATAAGCATCCCGCTTCGATGCCGTTTATTAGCAAGTTGCGGTTAAAACTGATCTTCTCCCGGCATTCAGGGATTATCCTGGGAGGACAGGTGGCGGGAGGGATAACCTGCGGGGAGATTATCAACGTTATCGGGATGGCTATCCAGAAGAGAGATTCTCTGACCGAACTCGAGACGCTCCAGATGGCTACCCATCCCTGGCTGACCACGGCACCGACCAAATATCCCCTGGTCATGGCCGCCCTTGCCGCCGAAGGGGAGGGGATAGTCTAATACCTAAATTGAGCGATTCTATGCTCTGCGTGTTATGAGTAAGGTAGTCGGGATAACTTTTACCGATCAGCCACCACCGGGTATTGTATATTTAAATATCCGGGACAAGCACTGCCGCTTTATCGGGCGAGCCCGGCGAGAAGCGTTTTATATTCGCGCTGAAGATATATCCTGCCCCCTGGCCCGATTTTATCTCGGGATTGGAAGAACGAAGCTGAAGGAGTTAGCCCGGACTCTGGTCGGGTGGGGGGACGCGGCCGACCTGGCCGCCGGTCTCGCCTATCTGAAGACAGGCTCGTGTTTTAGCCGATCTTCACCTTACCTCGTTTATTTTCCTTACCCCAGGGGAGATATAAAGCCGGCAGTTCTTATTACAATCGGGACAGCTTCTGAAATTCAGATCTCGGTGCAGGAAATTTGTGCCCGAACGGGGATGAGAATTAAAAGCTCTCTTTCCGGGATCGGGGCAGCCTGCGGCGAATGCACGGCCTATCCCCTGGTCACCGGCCAGGCCAATGTTTCGGTGGGATGTAACGGTTCGCGTCCGGGTATCGGCTTGAAAAGTGGTGAATTGTTATTTGCTCTCCCCTTTAATTTGAAATCGATGCAGCCCATAAGATTGGTGCAGTTCGCCGTATAGAATCGCTCAATTTAGGTAATAACTGGGGAGAGAAACCGGTAGAGAAGGGAGTTTCTTTTTTAATTATGGAACCAGAGTATGATAAATATTGTAAGGTTATTTTAGATAGTATTGTGGATGGGGTTTTTACCGTGGATAAAAGCTGGAAGATTGTCTCCTTCAACCGTGCGGCGGAGGCGATCACGAAAGTTCCCCGCGCGGAGGCGATCGGCAGAAGGTGCAGTGAAGTGCTGCGAGCCAGTATCTGCGAGAGTGACTGCGCGCTCAAAAGGACGATGGAAACCGGAAAACCGATTGCCTGCAAACCTATATATATAATCGATTCTCATGGTGAACGTGTTCCTATCAGCATCTCTACCGCTCTCCTGAAGGACGAAAAAGGCAATGTTATAGGCGGGGTGGAAACCTTCCGCGATCTGAGTCTGGTCGAGGAACTGCGCAAGGAACTCACGGGGCGGCATACTTTTTCCGACATCATCAGCTGTAATAAGCAGATGCTCCAGCTCTTTGATATCATGCCGGAGATAGCCCGGAGTGAAAGCACGGTTCTCCTGGAGGGGGAGAGTGGCACCGGGAAGGAGCTCTTTGCCCGGGCGATCCACAACCTCAGCCCCCGGAAGGACGGCCCCCTGGTCACCGTCAACTGCGGTGCTTTGCCCGACTCATTGTTGGAATCGGAGCTTTTTGGTTACAAAGCCGGGGCGTTTACCGATGCCAGGAAAGATAAACTGGGGCGCTTTGACCTGGCTGAAGGGGGAACCATCTTCCTGGATGAGATCGGCGATGTCTCGCCTGCCCTCCAGGTCAAGTTGCTCCGTGTTCTGGAAGGGAAAGTATATGAACCACTGGGGTCCACCCGGTCGGTTAAAGCCGATCTCCGGGTAATCGCCGCCAGCAATAAAAACATCTTTGATATGGTTCAGAAGGGATCGTTCAGGGAGGACCTCTATTACCGGATCAATATCGTCAGGATTCTCATTCCGCCTTTGCGCGAACGCCGGGA
>JAVCDH010000068.1 GCA_030765805.1 Candidatus Euphemobacter frigidus | reverse complement strand
TCAAGCAACCCCTTCCCCTCCCCCGGGGTGTGAGCGACTATGCCATCGGCAATGGCGGACTTCTCATGGCGACAAAAAGCGCGGGGCTTCCCCAGGCGGGATACCTCGCCAGAGAGGAGGCCAAACTCCTCCGGGAACCAGCACCGAGCCGGATTCTTATTGCCGGCGGAAAACTGCCGCCGGGAATAACCCTGGACCAGGCGGAGAAGGTTCTTCTCGCCCAGGCAAAGAACGAGTTGAATAAAAAATTCCGTGAATGGGAATTAAAGAGCATCACCATCATCCTGAAAGTAGAGAAGGGTAATGTCACCGGGTTCAGGGTAAAGACTTTCCGGGGAAAAGAGTGCCGGGAAGAAGCGCTGAAGAAGATCTTCGAAAAAATCAGTTTTCCAATCTCTCTTACCGGGACTCTAGAACTTAATCTCGAATGTATTTAATATTTTTCCGAAACCCCGATTGCCCCTGATAAATCGGGGCGGAGTCAAGGCTCCGGAATAAAGACTTCGCACATCCTGGTTGTTCGGGCCCACACCAAAGTCCGCGGATATCACCCGGGTCCAGCCCGACGGGGTCTGCACGTCGCAGTGCCAAACCTTCCCCCACTCGGTCCAGATATTTTCTCGGCAGATAGAAGTTATAGCAGGCATCTTTGGCGAAATTCAGATCTTCGGTGACCACCAGCTTGGCGATCTTATTCATCAACTCGTCCTGTAGGGTACCGGGTCCTGATACCCGGCCTGCCGGAATCCCCGAAGACGCAGAGCGCAACTCTCACATACTCCGCAGGCCTTCGGACCGTTACTTGTGTAACAAGACCAGGTGAGATAAAGCGGGGCGCCATTCTCCATTCCCCACTTTACCACCTCGGCCTTGGAGAGGTGGATGATCGGGGTCTCGATGACTATACGGGTCTCCGGCCGGGTGCCGGTCTCGATCACCCGGTTAAAAGCCCGGAAAAATTCCTCCCGGCAGTCCGGATATCCGGAAGAATCCTCTTCCATCGCCCCGATGAAGATCTTTCCGGCACCGATCACCTCCGCCCAGGAGACACCCAGAGCCAGTATGTTGGCGTTGCGAAAAGGCACATAAGTCGGAGGTACTCCGACGCGGGCAAGGTCATTATCCGGGCCCCTGAACCCGGGATCGGTCAGGGTAGAGCCGCCGATCTTCTTCAGATGATCAAGTTCAACAACCAGTCTTCTGTGCTTGGGGACTTTAAAATAATCCGCCAGGTCGAAGAAGGCCCGGAGTTCCCGGGCCTCGGTCAACTGCCCGTAGTTAAGGTGCAGGAGAGCAAGTTCGTACCTCCGGGCCGCCATCGCCGCGGTGACACAACTATCGAGCCCCCCGCTCATCAAGCAGACAGCCGGCTTCTTTTTCATCTCTTTCCGCGGTGCGGAGGCTTGACATACTCCACTGTCACTATAGAGGTAATACCACCCCGGGGCGTAAAATCCCCCGTTACCTTCATCCGGCGCGGTGAACAGGTCTTCACCAGATCATCCAGGACCTCGTTAACCAGACTCTCGTAGAATATCCCCTTGTTTCTGAAGCCAAAGAAGTAGAGTTTGAGAGATTTTAACTCCAGGCAAAGTTTGTCCGGCACGTACTCGATAATGATGGTGCCGAAATCCGGGTTTCCGGTAATGGGACAGACCGAGGTGTACTCGGGATTTCTAATAGTGATCGTGTACTCCCGGTCGGGATACTTGTTTTGAAAGGTCTCAATCTTCGTCTTCATCATACCCCCCGTTCTTTCTCCGGCCAGATGATTTTCTGCAGTTGGGGCTGGAGCCTGACCCGGAGATTATCCCGCAGGATCCACTCCGACAGATCGGCCAGCTCCACCCTACCAAAAACCGGGGCCATCAGAACTTTCGGTCCGTCCGGAACCCGTTTCTCAATAACATCTTTTGCCCAATCATAATCTTCTTTAGAACTGATCACGAACTTAACCTCATCATCCGGTCCCACTTGATTTAAATTATCCCATCTCATCTTCTTCGACTCTCCACTTCCCGGGCATTTTACGTCGAGTACTTTAATAATCCGGCCGTCCAGGGCGGAGATGTCTATCGAACCGTTGGTCTCCAGCAGGACCCGGAAGCCTCGATCCAAGAGTTCTTCTGCCAGTTGAAACACCCCGGGCTGGAGCAGAGGTTCGCCTCCGGTAATCTCTATCAGGGGACAATTATATTTTTCCACCTGCCGGATAATTTCTTCGAGAGCCAGATCCTCCCCCTCCTCAAAAGCGTACTCCGTATCGCAATAAGAACACCTGAGGTTACATCCGGTCAACCGGACAAAGACACAGGGAAGGCCGGCATAACTCGACTCTCCTTGGATACTCTTGAATATCTCGTTTACCTTGAGCACTATTTCTTAATGTCCCATTTAAGGTAATACCTTAAATGGGACATTAGCATGAGTGATATTATCTACTCCCGGTATATCGCCCCGCTGCCGGGTGTCTCCCGGACCTCGATTTCAGAGACCCGGACTCTTCCGTCATTGATCCGGGCACCCAATTTCTCGAATAAGTATCGGGCCACGTTCTCTGAGGTAGGGCTATGTTCTTTAAAGTAATCAATTTCATTCAAAACGATGTGATCGAGTTCACGGCAGATCTCGTCCAGATTCTCCTTCAGAAACTTGAAATCAACCCCCATCCCCAGGTCGTTGAGCTCGTCGCATTGCGCAGAGGCTTTGATAACCCAGTTGTGGCCGTGGAGTTCCCGGCAGGGGCCCGGGTAGCCGGGCAGATAATGGGCCGAAGAGATTCGGGTCTGAATAAATATCTCATACATAAGAGGGAGAATGTAACCGATTTCAAAGACGGTGAAAAGAAAAAAGCAATTAGATATCAAGCATAGGAGCCCACTCAGCGGGCCTCCGGGAAGAGCAATAACCGTCCGGATTCCGGATGCTCCAGGACCTCTACCCGGACCCGGAAGAGTTCGCTGATGTTCTCCCCGGTTATCAAATCTTTTACCGCCCCGTCTTTCCAGATCATTCCCTCCCGGATAAAGATTATCCGGTCACAGAAGGTGGAGGCGAGATTTAGATCATGAAGAACCGTAAAAACAGCCAACCGGTGCTCGCGATTTAACTTCCTGAGCAGGGAGAATATCTCAACTTGATAATTGATATCCAGATGGAGAGTGGGCTCATCGAGAAAGAGCAACTCCGGCTCCTGGGCCAGGGCGATCGCGATCAGTACCCGCTGTTGCTCACCGCCGCTCAGCTTCTGAAAGTTTTCGCCCCGAAGATATTTCGTCTCCGTTACATCCAGCGCCCACTCCACTACTTCCCGGTCCCCGTGGGAGGGGCGCCACTGGAACTTCCGAAAATACGGAATCCGGCCCAGCATAACCAGTTCTTCCACCGGCAGATCGATCGAGGCTCCCCGGCTCTGAGAGACGACCGCCATGGAACGGGAGAGAGACACCCGGTCGCAGTCCGTCAATGAGTTCCCCTTCCAGAAGAGCGAGCCTTCTTGCGGCTTGATGATGCCCGTCAGAGCGCGGATCAGGGTAGTCTTACCTGAACCGTTGGGGCCAACCACGCCGATGAACTCGCCTGGCCGGATAGCGATATCGATCCGATTCAGGACCGGCTTCTTTCCATAACCGGCGCTCATCCCCCGGGCAGCCAGCAGTTCCGAGTTATTATGAGAAATCCAATTCATATATAACTTAGCCCCACCCTGGCGGGGCAACTTTAGACACTTTAGCTCACTTTAGTCACTTCCAACTTTAGCTCACTTCAATCACTTCCAACTTTAGCTCACTTACTTCTCCCCTTCCCGTTGATCACGGCTCAGGAAATAGATAAATAAACTACCCCCCAGAATTCCTGTCACCACCCCCACCGGCAGTTCCACCGGCGCCAACACAGTCCGCGCCAATGTGTCGCAGAGAACCAGAAACGCCCCCCCGGCCAGGAAAGATGCCGGAATCAGGGATCGATGATCGTTCCCAAAGAGCAGCCGGGCTCCATGAGGAACCACCAGGCCTACAAAACCGATAACCCCGGCAACCGCAACGGCGGTACCGGCCAGAAGCGACCCCAGGAAGAAGAGAATCTTCTTTTCGCGCTCCAGCCTGATCCCAAGGTGAACCGCCCCCTCTTCTCCGAGGACCAGCGCGTTCAATGTCCAGGCCCGGGTCACGGCAATCAATACTCCCAGCAGGATAACCGGGACCGCGAATCTCAATAAGGCGGGGTCGGCCCCCTGGAGCGACCCCATGGTCCAGTAGATAACCGCCCGGAACTTGCTCAGATTCATTACCGAGAGGAGGAGCATTATCATCGCCGAGCAGACAAACGAGATCATGACCCCGATCAATAACAGATAAGGGATCTTCAGAAACCGTCGGCGGCGGGCAATGGAGTAGGCCAGAGAGACCGCCAGCCACGCGCCGGCGAAGCCGAAGAGGCCGAGGGAGAATCGGGGCAGCGCGCTCCCGGCCAGGAAGCCCAGGCTAATGCCCAGGGCGGCTCCTCCCGAGACCCCCAAGGTATAGGGTTCGACCAGGGGGTTCCGGAACAACCCCTGAAAGAGCACCCCGGCCACGGCCAGACCACCACCCACGACAATTCCCAGAATGATGCGGGGGATACGGAGGCGAAAGATAATCACCGCGGCCGTCGTCTGGTCGGGTGAACCGGAGATGGAACCCCAGAGCATCCGGGCGATCCGGGAATATGAGAAGGTGATGGTCCCCACCCGGAGGGAGAAGAGAGAGATCATCACCAGGACTACCGCCAGAGCGATAAAGATGCCGATAGTCCTCTTTTTCTTGCTCTTTACACTAATGAGCCAGCTCCAATCACTTATCGAAATTAATAAAGGAAGCTACATGCCGCAGTCCATCTTTAAGCCGGGGACCAAGCCGGCAGATAAGGTCCGGGTCCAAGAGAAAGACACGGTTCTTCCGAACCGCCTTCAGTTCCGGGAAGGCCTTCCAGACCTCCAGAGATCGCTGCGCTTCGCTCCCCATAGCGGCGATGATGATCACATCGGGATCATCGACCAACACCTGCTCTCGACTTAGAGCCGGGTAGCGAGGGGACAACTCGGACGCGATATTCTTTCCTCCTCCAATCTCGATCATCTCATCGATCAGGGTATCTTTATTAGCGGTGACCAGCGGCCTGACCCCGATCTGAAGGAAGACGGTGACCTGAGACCGTCGGTCCACCCCGGCCCGGAGTTGACCGATCAAGATCGTAAACTCATCGATCAGCCGACCCGCTTCCTTCTCCCGATCCAGAATACGACCCAGTTTACGGAGGAATTGAAGATAATCTTTAAACCCGGTCGGTTGTCCCATGACAAAGACCGTTACCCCGAGTTCCCGGAGGGCGGTTATGGTCCCGGGATTATTACCTTCCCTGGTAGCCAGTACCAGGTCGGGCCGGAGTGCGATTATCTGTTCCAGGTTCGGTTGCCAGAGGCCTCCGATCCGCCTCAGACCGGCGTGATCTTCCGGGAGGCGACAGAAATCGGTTGCTCCGACGAGGAGATCACCGGCTCCCAAAGCGAAGATATTCTCGGTAAAATCAGGGTTGAGTGAGACGATCCGCCGTGGAGCTCGCTTTAAGAATAGCTTATGCCCGGTCGCGTCAATAACGACAATCTCTTCTTCCGCCAATGATAGACCACTGTGCCCGACCACAAACACAATCAGAGTAGAGATAAGCAGAATTAAGTTTTGTCGGATATCGCAGGCCACTGGATAGATCAAAAACAATCAGATTAGACACAGGTCATCCCGCAAGGAAACATTATAATTTTAGTTCCCCGATACAATCGAAAAATTAAAATTATATGCCGGAGGCGGGATTTGAACCCGCACGGCACGAAGTGCCAAGGGATTTTAAGTCCCTTGTGTCTGCCAGTTCCACCACTCCGGCATGAAATTTTACAGGGTTTTCAAACCAAAAAATAACGTGCCGATTATGCCTCATCAGAGAAGATCAATACAAGCCCTTTATCACTTGTCCGTTTATCATACGTTCCTCTTATTTTCACTGTTGATAAGGTTAATGATAACGATTAACTTAAAATTTTTCCTTCGGTATCTGGGACCTATTGTGATAGACTAACTTTTATTAAAGAGAAATAATCAAAAAAATCGATCACAAATTAAGGGTAGCAAATAGGATAATTGGTTCAAGAGGCTCTCAAAGATCCCGAGATGCTAAAATTCATTGCTGCTGTTTAGAAGATGAAAAAAGAAAATCCCAAGGTGGATGTTTCGCCTCTGCTCGAAAAGTTCCCTGCTTTACCTCTATATAAAAAGGTACTTGCGCTTAAATTGATTGAGGCTCTGTAATACTGGAGAGTGATAGTGAAAAAGCTTATCTTGACTACGGTTCTCGTATTTTATTCTGTGATTTTTCTAAATGCTGGAGAACATGATGTTCAAATATGGGATCAAGAGATTAAATGGATTGAAGTCGGTGATTATTATGCCCGGTATTCATGGAAGGTTAAGCTCAGGAACAATACAAATATAGCAAAGAAGATTTACATTAAATTTGAGTTGCTCGATAAAAATGATTTTATTGTTGATTGGTCAAACGACAACGTAAACCTCGGAGCATTTGAATCAAAATGGTTTTCAGGAACAAGCATGATGAAGACAAGGCTTGCCAAGCAGGTTAAGAAAACCAACGTTAAAATAACCATTAGATAGATATAGGAATTTTAGTATGAGAAAGCTATCCATTGTAGCAATCTTACTGCTGGTATTAACAGCAATGGTTCAAGCCGGAGACTTCAACGGAGATGGAACTGACGACATAGCGATTTTTAGACCGGAATCAGGGCTATGGGCAATCCGGGGAATAAGTCGATATTATTTTGGTACGGCTTCTGATAATCCAGTTGAAGGGGATTTTGACGGGGACGGGACGAATGATATTGTAATCTACCGCCCTGATAATGGATTATGGGCAATTAAAGATTTCACACGCTGTTATTATGGTAGGAGTCGGGATATTCCCATCGGTGGTTGTCGTGGTCTTGGTGAACCCACCCCAACCCCTACCCCGATCCTGATCCCAACCCCCGTTCCCACCGGTTCCCCCGGAATCACAGGGGATGTGGTCATCAATGAAATCGCCTGGGGCGGGACTCTCGACAGTACCGACCAGCAGTGGATCGAACTTTATAACAACGGAACCTCCGCCGTCAGCCTGGACGGATGGAAGCTGGAGGACGACTTCACCCTCTGGACTATATCGATCTCCGGCGCTTATTCATTCCCTGCCGGCGGGTACTTTGTCCTGGCGACCAATGCTCCCAGCGGTGTAAATGCCAACATGACTTATAGCGGAAAACTGATGAACACCAGCGGGGGCAATCTGGTTCTGGTGGATTCAAGCGACGCCACCAAGGACACGGTCAACTGTTCCAGCTATTGGTTTGCCGGGAGCCAGGGGGTCTCGATGGAGCGTAAAGACCCGGCAATCTCCGGGAGCACACTCAGTAACTGGAATGCGGCTCCTTCCAGTTCCACCTATGGCTCGGGGAGTTACGGGACCCCGGGCGCATTGAACAGCCAGCAGGTCGGTGGATTATAAAAATAGAAGACTAATTTTCTTGCACTATCTTATCCAAAACAGCAAGAAATCAGGTCATGGTAGGGAGCATGGAGCGCAAGATGAATAAAATCATTAAGAGTCTTGCCCAACAAAAACGTGGACCGCTACTTTATCGGATTGGCGCTGCCGGAGGAGTGATAAGAAATGAGTATTGGCGGAGCAGATATATCAGATGTCCTGAAAATGCCAGATGAGGAGATTTATTCGCATTTTAACAAGTCTCACCCCGGCGATCGGACCGCAGCCTTCTTGCTGAATGCTCTCTGGATACGCGAGCAGAGGAAGATAAATCAAAAGATGGCCCGGCACTCGCGGCAGATGCGGACCTGTACAATCTGGATTGCAATAATGACCGGAATTATTTTGGCCTCGACAATACTACAGATTATATTGTAACCCCGACGATTGTCCCCAAAAGAAAAACCCCGTCTGAACCCTTCTCTCGAAGGAGGACCGACGGGGAGTAAATAATTTTGTCGCTATTTAAAGAAGTCTCTCGGTAGCCTAAACCTGGAACGAATCCGGGGGTAGTAGCCTTTTTTTACCTCAGTTTTCTTG
>JAVCDH010000013.1 GCA_030765805.1 Candidatus Euphemobacter frigidus | reverse complement strand
GAAGATGCAATCAGCAAGGAATCACCCGAATTGCCTTTCGCCATCTCGGCCGATTATTTTGACCTCGCATCAGAGAGCCCGATCAAGGTCGTTAAGCGGTATTATTATCCCGCCGGCCAGAGTGAATTTCTGTCCAAGGTTCAGCAATCCCCTTACTGGATACACAATAAAATTGCCGGCCGTTACTATATCCTCGGGTTTAATCAACCCGGTCTCTCTCCTCTCTCTATCAAGTTCCCCGTACCCAACGGGCGATACCGGGTAACGGTTGCCTGCCTGGTCGGGAAAGTGGTCCGGGGTTATCCGATGAGCATCTTCCGGATGAGCCTGGGCCGGGATGATCCGGCCCGGAGCGTTCTGGTCGATGCGAGCAATGCCGAAAAAAAAGAACAGTTTGATTTAGGGGAGATTTTAGTCGAGGATAAGCAGTTCCGGGTCTTTCTCTATCCGGTGACGGAGCCTTCCTGGAGCTCGCTGCTTTATTTTGGTTTTGAACCGGTTCTCCCGGGAAAGAAGCTGGAATCCGCCGATGACATTCAGAACCAGAAGAGGCTCGACAAGTTAAAGTCTCTGGGGTATGTAAGGTAGGATTAACTTCATGAAAAACGATTCCACCGACAGTCAAATGACGGGGTACGCCAAGAGTTTGGTCTCCGCCTCCGAAGGGCTGATGGAACTGGTTGACCGGGACCGGTACTCTCCCGCTTACGGATGCTTTTTTTATCCCTACTGGAGGAGCAAGACCAGCGGTTACGTCAACGCCCGCTGCCAGGAAGCCGTCTATACCCTGGCTCTAATTTACCGCAACGATTATCCGGGCAACCGTTGCCGCGGAGTGTTCGAGGCGCGGGAACTGGCCCGGGCGGGGATGCTCTACTGGGCGCGACTCCAGCATCCCGACGGGTCGTTCGACGAGTGGTACCGGGGCGAGCATGGCTTCGCCGCGACCGCCTTCTCCGCGTTCGCCGTCTCGAGAGCTTTCACCCTCCTCCGGGACGAGCTCGCACCCGCTGATAAGAAGATACTCCTCAAAACTTTTCGGTCCGCCGCCGGCTGGCTCCAGAGTCACGACGATCTCGTCAAGATCAACCACGAGGCGGTGGTGGCGGCGGCCCTGTATAGCCTGGGGGAGGTTCTCGACGAATCGGCACTGGCCGGGGAGGCTTCCCGCAAGGTCGACCGGGTACTGGACCGGCAGACCGGGGAAGGGTGGTTCCCCGAGCTGGGGGGGCTGGACACCGGTTACTCCTTTCTCACCCTGGAGTACCTCTCCCAGTGCTATCTCTTCTCGCCCCGGGACCGCCTGAAAGAAGCCCTGGAGCGCGCGCTCGGTTTTCTCGTTTTCTTCGTTCACCCCGACATCACGACGGGACGGGAGTACAACCTCTGCGGAAATTCTTACGTCTCGCTCCTGGCCGCGGCGATAATGGCCCGGTTCTCCCCCATCGCCCGACGGCTCTTCTCGGAAGGGATCGCCCGCGGCAATGTTATCGAACAACTGGCCCAGGATGACCTGAGCCGGTGTTACCATCTCTACAACGGGTTGCTGGCCTATGATCGCGCCCGGGAGGTTCTCCCGGCTTTCGATGAAATCTCACCTCCGCTCCCCTGTCTGGGAGACCCTTTCAGGAAAAACTTTCCTGAATCGCTGATGACAGCGGTCAGGAAGAGCGGTTATTACGGTCTGGTCTCGGCCAACTGTGGCGGCCTGCTCAAACTCTTCTCCTCCCCCGGGAAAGGGGAGGGCTACCCGGCGTTTGTGGACCGGGGGTACTCGGTCCGCGGCGCGACCGGAACTGTACTCCATTCCTTCCTCCTCTCCCGGGCCAACGAGGCGAAGCTGGATGAGAATGGCGTGCTTAAGATAACGGCGTCCTTCCGACCCGGTTCCTATCTCTTTCCCGGTCCCCTCTCCCGGCTTCTTCTGGACGCGGTGAGCTCGATGCCGGGCGGATACCATCTCGTAAAGTCGGGGGTTGATTTCTTCCGCCGCCGTAAGAAGGCCTCGTTCCAATTGACCGCGGTCCCGGGCCGGATTTCTCCATGGCGGCTGAAGAGGACGATAACGTTCCGCCCGGATCTGGTCCTGGTAAGGGACGAGATCAAGACGGAGGAGGGGAGGGGAGATGGGGAGATCGCGATTGACCTCGAGGAACGAGATGGTTCCCGGGTCGTCGGTCGCCCCCTCTCCGGATTGGAGGATGAATTGCGGAGGGCGCTCGTGGCTCGGGGGAAAGCCGTGGTCGAGAAGGAGTTACGCCCGACGGCGTCCGGAGTGAAGGTTACCGGTAGCGTGTTTTAATGAAAATTAACAAGAAAGGCCCGCTCTTTCACATCCTCCAGGTCGCCGTGCTGCTGGCGATAGCCTATTTCCTGGGAAGGAACCTCTATGTCAACTGGCATGAGCTGATCTCCTATGATTGGGATCCGGATGTCTGGCTGCTGCTCCTCTCTCTCTTTATCACGGTGGCGGGGGGCTTGCTGGTGGCTCTGGGCTGGAGTTATATTCTCAGAGTGATGGGTCAACGGGTCCCGCACCCCAGGGTCCTCCGGATTTATTACCTGAGCGAACTCGCCAAGTATATACCGGGAAAGATCTGGACCGCCGTGGGCCGGATCATCATGCTTCAAAAAGAGGATGTTCCCAAGGTAGTGACGGCGGCCAGCGTGGGCGCGATGTTGATCATCCTCGCGGTCTCCGGGGGGCTGACTGTCCTGCTCACCCTCCCGGCCTGGCCGAGCCTGGACGTGGAGACCCACACCCGGATGTTGTACCTGCTTCTGATCCTGCCGATCGGCCTCCTCATTCTTCACCCGCGGATCTTTGAGCCGGGCCTGAGCTGGCTGTTAAAAAAAATAGATCATGTCTCACTGAAAATACGCCTCCGGTACAGCCATATCCTCCTCCTGGTGCTGTACTGGTGCGGGCTCTGGTTGCTCAAGGGGGTGGCCACCTACTTTCTCCTCCGCGCGGTCTATCATGATCCGCTCCCCCCGTTTTCCTGGCTCATCCTGGCCGGGATCATGGCCATCTCCTGGATAGTGGGGGCGATCACTCCCTTCGCTCCGGCGGGGCTGGGTATCACCGAGTTCTCCATGGTGTTGCTCTTCGCCTCTCTCTTATCGATCGACGCGGGGATTGCCACCGCTTTTGCCATCTTCAATCGGGCATGGAGCATACTGGCCGAGCTGATCTGCGTCGGCGTAACCTTCAGGCTAAAAGGTACTGCCAAAAGTCCTATGACAAATCATGAAACCACTGAGAACACTGAGGGCAGAAAGGGCTATTTTATCTAAGTTTTTCTCTTTTAATATCCTCTGTGTCCTCAGTGGTTAATTTTTAACAATAGGGGCTAAAATAAAAGGAGTACAAGATGAGCGGATATGATGGAGAAGGGACGATCCCGGCTGGCGGGCTGAAAGAGAGTTTTCGGCAGTACCGCGAGCGTGTCTATGGGAGTCGGTCTCTGGCCCGGTTCTTCGGCCGGGGGCTTCTTCTGACCCTCTTTTCCTGTTTCCCCACGGTTGCGGGCTCCGTGTTGCGGGGTCGCCTCTACCGGCTGGTCCTCGGCGGGTTGGGGAGGAGTTGCTTTTTGGAGAAGAATATCCGGTTCTTCAATCCCGCCCGCCTTATGATCGGCGACCGGGTCTTTATCGGAGAAGGAAGTTTTTTTGATGTCGGAAGCGTGGCCGAAGAAATCTCGATCGGAACCGACAGCCACATCTCCCGGTCCGTCACCATCCGGACCCAGCTGGGGAAGGTGGCGATCGGGGAGAAGGTCAACGTCGGGGCCGGCTCTTTCATCTACGGCTACGGGGATATCGAGATCGGAGCTGGTACTCTGATCGCCAACCAGGTGGAGATAATCAGCGGGACCCATAACTTTGACGACCCGAGCCGTCCGATGCGTTACCAGGGCCGCTCTCCGAGCAGGATAGTGATCGGGGAAGACGTCTGGATCGGGACCCATGCCGTAATCCTGGGTGGGGTAACGATCGGAAAGGGAGCCGTGATCGGGGCTGGGGCGGTGGTTCATCATGATATCCGGGAATACGCAGTCGCCGTCGGCATCCCCGCCCGGGGAATCCGCTCCCGTCTGCGTAAATAGTATTATTGCCCGGCCAGGGGTAACTGGTATGATGTAATTTTCTGCTTCGGAATTTTCCCGATATCCATCCCGACAGAGGTCGGGATTTCGTATCTTTTCAAATAAAAAATATCGGGATAATAAACAGCATTTAAAATAAAATCATTGAACCGCAGAGACCCGCTTTCAGCGGGCAAGCGCAAAGTTTACCCGCCATCGGCGGGAGCGCAGAGAAATATAAAAGTATGTCTGTTAAACTTGTCTTGATATTAATAACGAGAAAGAACAAATAAATATAGTAATTAGTTTAATAAATTGTTTTTTAATTCTACTTTGCGTTCTCTGCGTCTTTGCGGTTCAAATAAGTTGTGTAGCTAAGTCCTAAAATGAAAGTTCTGGTCACCATCTTTGAGGAGTTGTATCCTCTGAGCGGCGGGGGGAGTCCCCGGATATCCAATATTATCCAGGCCTTCGCCCGGGGAGGGCATGAGGTATGCGTGGTGGGTGGGATCGCGAGCTCCGCCGAGGAAGCGAAGAATTATCTGGGCTGCCGGGAGATCGTGAGGCTGAAGACCGTCAGCCGGCTGGACCCGAACAAGATGAAGAAGTACCTCCTCGCCCACCCGATCAATATGGCGAGTCTCCTCCGGGCGATCCGGACGTTCAAGCCGGACCTGATCGTCTCACATAACACAGTTGCCGGGTATGGGTCTCTGATGGGGCGGAGCCTGAGTCGTGTCAATCCCTTACTGGTCCTCAATCTGACCGATCTCCTCTTTGAATACCTTGACACCTACTCTTCCGGCGGATGGCTGTCGACAGTTCAGAAGTTTGGTCGCAAGATGGAGGGCGCTGCGATCCGGGGGTCGGACCGGATCATAACTATCAGCCGGGCTATGAAAGAGATTATTCTGGGTTACGGAGCTTCGGGGGAGAAGATAGATATTGTCTGTGACGGAGTTGATCTGAATATCTTCCGGAAGTATGAGAGCGGTGACCTTCGCCGGGAGCATGCTCCCGGGAAGGAGACGGTCCTGATATTTCAGGGGGTGATTGATCCCCAGGACGGCCCCGAGCTGCTGGTGGCCGCCGCCGGGAAACTCCGCGCCGAAAAGCCCGGCTCGGCGTTCTGGATTATCGGGGCGGGGACGGCTATCCCGGCCTTGAAAGAGCGCGTGCGGGAAGAAGGATTGACCGACGCCTTTTATTTCTCGGGCTGGCTGACCCAGAAAGAAGTGGCCCGCTACATGTCGGCCGGGGATATCGGCCTGGTCATCCTTCCCGACATCGTCTCGGCCCGGGGTCGGGTGACTCTGAAGGAGTTTGAGTACTGGGCTTGCGGCCTCTCGGTGGTGGCCCCCCGCCTTCCCGCGCTGGAGGAGGTGATCGAAGAGGGGAAGACCGGCCTCTTCTATCAGCCGGGAAACGCCGATGACCTGGTTGAGAAGATCAGCGCGTTGATCGATGATCCCGATTTATCGGGGAAGATGGGGGAGGAAGGGCTGCGGGTGGTGGAGGAGAAGTACCGCTGGGATAAATTGGCCGATGAGTTTGTGCGGCTCTGCGAAGGGTATAGAGAATAATAAGGATCATGAAAGTACTTATCACCAACCCCCCCTGGCCCGGAGAAGGGTTCGGGGCGCGCTCCGACGTGCGCTGGCCGCACAAACGGAGCGATAAATTTATTGAGTATCCGATCTATCTGGCTTATCTGGTGGCGATCGTCCGCGAGAGCGGTTATCAGGTTGCCTTCCTCGATGCCATCCTGGAAGATCTGGATATCCAGCAGTTCGCCCGGAGGGTGGCGAAGATAAAACCCGATGTGGTGGTCCTCGAGTGTTCGACCCCGTCGATCAACTTCGATCTTCAGTCCGCCGCCGCCATCAAGAAGGCGCTGCCGTCGGTCCGGACGGTCCTGGTCGGCTCTCACCCCACCGTCTACCATCGCGAGATCATGAATGAAAACCCGGAAGTCTCCGCGATCTGCCGGGGAGAGTTCGATTACACGGTGCGGGACCTGGTCCGGGCTCGGGCCGAAGGACGATCCTGGTCGGAGGTTTTGGGGTTGACCTGGCGCGAAGACGGAGAGATCCGGGTCAACCCGGACCGCCCGCTGATCGAGAACCTGGACGAGTTGCCCTTTCCAGCCCGGGATCTGGTTGAAAGCCCTTATTACCGCCAGGGGACTTTTCGGGGTAAGCGATGCACCACGGTGGTTACCTCCCGGGGCTGCCCCTTCCACTGTACCTACTGCCTCTGGCCCAACACCCTCTACGGACACGACTTCCGGGGCCGTTCGGCCGAAAACGTGGTGGACGAACTGGAGGAGGCGGTGAAGAAGTACGGGATCGATGAGGTTTATTTCGATGACGACTCAATGGCGCTGGACCGGCAGCGGATGCTTGATATCTGCCGTCTGATCGTCGAGAGAGGGGTGAAATTCGAGTGGATCTCTCAATGCCGGGTGGACAGCATGGACGAGGAGGTCCTCCGGGCGATGAAGTCGGCCGGGTGCCGCTACATCCGGTTTGGCGTCGAATCGGGATCTCCCCGGATGCTGAAGCTGATGAAGAAGGGGATCACCCCCGAACAAGCGATGGAGACCTTTCGGCTCTCCCGGAAGGTGGGGATCCGTACCCAGGCTTTCTTCCTCTTCGGGGTCCCGGGCGAGACCGAGGAGACGGTCCGGGAGACGATAGAGTTTGCCAAGAAACTGAAGCCCGGCAGCGCCCAGTTCGCGGTGGCGATTCCCCACCCGGGAACCGAGCTCTTCCGGACCACCACCGAGAAAGGTTGGATCCGCTACCGGCGGTGGGAGGATTTCTCTTCCTGCCTGGGGATGATCGAGACCCCAGAGTTCCCCCTCGATGCGGCCGAGAGGGCCCGGGTTCGGGCTTACAAAGAGTTTTATTTCCGTCCTTCTTTTTTTGTTCAGACCATACTGAGCATCAAGAACTGGGATGACTTTAAAAGCGTTGCTAAAAGTGCCCGGTCCATTATCAGCCGGATCGGGTTCTTTAATAAAAATTAGCGGGGTTTAATATGAATGAGAATAATTCAATAAATCTATCTGTCTTGATTCCACTTCTCAATGAAAAAGAAAATCTCCACCCCCTCTTCGAGAAACTGGAAAGGGAGCTAAAAGGCCTGAACTTGACCTGGGAGGTTATATTCGTGGACGATGGAAGCACGGACGACTCTTTACAGGTATTGAAAGAGATCGCCTCGCTTTCCGCGCCGATTAAAATTATCCGGCTCAGAAGGAATTTCGGAAAATCGGCCGCTCTGGCCGCGGGTTTTGATCTCGTCCGGGGAGAAAAGGTTATAACAATGGATGCCGACCTTCAGGACGACCCGGAGGAAATTCCCGTGCTGCTGAAAAAATTAGATGAAGGCTTTGATCTGATATCCGGCTGGAGGATGAACCGCCGGGACCGCCGGGTAAAAAGGTACACCTCGCGGATTTTTAACCGGGTAGCATCAATGCTTACCGGGATCAAGATTCATGATTTCAACTGCGGTCTGAAAGCGTTCCGGAGAGAGGTGGTGAAAGATATAATCGTCTACGGTGAACTGCACCGCTATATCCCGGTTATCGCTTACTGGAAAGGTTATAAGGTGGGCGAGGTCAAGGTCAAACACCACCCCCGTGCCTACGGGAAGAGCAAGTTCGGAGTGTACCGCTTCTTCGCCGGATTTATGGATATGCTCACGGTTATGTTCATGACCAAGTACAGCAAAAAGCCGCTTCATCTTTTCGGGGGAGTGGGTCTGCTTCTCTTTCTGGTGGGCTTTATCATTAATGCTTATCTGGTTGTGCAGAATCTGATCGGGAGGGATTTTTTAAGGGTTCGGCCCCTGATGTTCCTGGGCGTTCTCCTGATGCTGGTCGGGTTTCAACTTATCTCCACGGGGCTTCTCGGCGAGATGATGACGATGTCCCTCCATAAGAGAAAAGAAGAATACATCATCCGTGAAACTTATACCTAGTGTCTGAACGAAAACCCCCAAATCCAAGTCATTCAGACTGTGTTGCAATTGAGTTATGTCCAGCCAATAGGTGGAGACATTATCAGTTTTAGGATAATTAAATGATATCCACCCGACTATTTACATTTCTCATAGGGTAAATCCCTTTATTGTATCGAA
>JAVCDH010000094.1 GCA_030765805.1 Candidatus Euphemobacter frigidus | reverse complement strand
AAAGTCCATAAAAATATGGCGGTTGATATAAGAGCATAAAAAATGGGGTAGTTGCAGATAGGCTATGATGCAGTAGTATAAAGCGGCTGGATGAATTGCGCAAAAAAGAGGGGATGTGCAACACCGCCATATTTTAATAGACTCATAGGAGAATATAGCGGCTATAATAAGCGGGTAAGTGGAGTTTGTTTTTGAAAAAAGGGAAATAAATAGACGCTATAAAATCGCTGCCTTGTGTGGCAGGGGAGAAAGTTCAAAGGCTAAACGCCAGTTCTCCGTCCCCACCTGGGGGTGTAGAAAACGGGTATAGTAAATGAACTCATTCACCCGTCACGCAAGGTGACGGGGGTCTTTGGGGTGCGGATGCGTGGTGTTAGCTTGTGAACTGGTTCACCTGCCGTATAAGACGGCAGGGGTCTTTGGGACTTCCCCCGAAAGTAATAGAAAGAAAAATTTAGAGAAGGTATCAGGACATAACCAGTCGCTCAAGCTGACCGGAAGGGCTGGTGCAGCTATCGGACGTTTTATTTTTCGCCAACATTTTCCCGGGCAGTCTGGTTTTTCCGTCGGCCCCTTCCGGCAGCTTAGCTTTTCGTTAGGAATCACAAACCATAGTAGAATATTTCGAAATTAATTCAAAATAAATAGGAGGATTGATTATGTGCAAGATATCAAAAAATCAGCTCGTGCAATTTTTTGCTTTACTCTTTATCATTTCTTTCATGTCTGGCATCTCTACGGCTATCGTACAATCCGATGAGGAAATGACCCTCCAGGAAAAGATTGAATCAGCGAGAGAAATTCTTCAAGAGGATCCGGAGAATATAGACAATTATATAACACTGGCCCGATTACATGCGGAAAGACATTGGGATAGAGATTGTTATTGATAGCTAAGTTATACATGGACGCTATCAAATTGCAACCGAAGGAAACAAAGTTATATTCAGAATTTGCCTCCTTCTTCAAAAAATGCCACGAAAGAGAGAGAGCAGTCGCACTCGCCCAAAAAGCGTTAAAACTCTCGCCGGAAAATCCACGTGCGCTTATATTAATTGCGGAGGATGAACTTTATCGAGACCGCTCTAAAGCGCTCATGGACCTCGAGAAAGTTATCAAGCTTCAACCAAAAAACGCCCGAGCATACATGCTTCTTGGCAGGTTACTATACCTAACAGGGGATTATAAAAAAGCAAAGGAATATCTACAACGGGCCAAAGAGTTGGTCTCTGCAGAAAATAAATCCCTTAATCAACATATAAATATTCTTACAAAGCAAGCAGATGAAATTGCTGAACTAGAAAATGCACTCGCAGAAGGCACTTTAGAATGGAAAGATTATGCTATATTGGCGATGTATTACAGCGAACGTGCCGAAACACCGGACAAAGCGAAAGAGATATTATATGCGGCTTCAAATAATATAGATAAGCCCTGGCTGGCCCATGAAATGCTTGGGCGCATATTAAAGAATAATCGAAAATATGATGAAGCGGTCAAAGAATATCAGGAAGCCATTCAGATTGCGCAAGAAAACCAAAATACTGACGATGATTATCAAATTAACAGTTTAAACGTAAAATTAGGGGATACGTACAAGAAGATGGGAAAACTTGAAGAAGCGCTATGCGCTTATAACAATTCTTTTACCGGGACAAGCCAGTGGGGAGAGGGATCTTGGCATAGTCGTTTCAAACAAATAGGCGATATTTACTTTCGCCTTGGCCAATATGATATGGCAGAGGTAGCTTATCAATACTCAAATGATCCGATCGCCAAGGCAATAGTTTACCGAGCATTGAATAAATATGGGCAAGCTCTATCCGTTCTCTGGAGTGCAATCAAGGAAGAACCGGAGGAAAGTTGGAAAAGACATAACAAACCAGTAAATAAAGACGGGAAACCGGTGAATGACATTTGGTATAAAGTGGACTACCGATTATATCTCGAACTCGGAAAAACCTACAAAGAGATGGGACAACCCGGCAAAGCTATGGCAGCTTACTGGGAAGCGCTCAAACTTCGTAATTCCAAGGAAGCTGATACTGCTATCGAGGAACTTTTTGGAGAGAAGGTACCAAAGTGATTTCTAAAACATGCTGAGCCTTCTTATTATAAGAGAATAACTTATCTTGATATTCTTGTTTAGTACGAGATCGCTCAATAAATCAAGCAATTCCTAACCGAGCGCTCCAGCCGACCTCAGCCCACATGGCGGACCGAGGCAGCTTAGCTCTACGTTAGCAACAAAATATATATCTCTTAAAATAAGGTGAATAATTGATGAACCTGAAAAAGTTATTCATAAAATACGGTATATATATACCTCTGGCATGCGTTGTTATCTTTACTCTCCAGAGCGTTTGGGTTAACGGAACTAAAGACTGGATCAAACAGTTGCTCTCAAATGCCCTGGTCTATGGTGTCGGCTATCAGTCAATCGCGTTCGCGGTGGGGCATCTCTTCAAAGCGGATTATATCGCCGAATATATCGGTTGGAAGAAGGGAAGCCCTTTTCAGTTTGAAGTGGGAATTGCCAACCTGGCTATCGGAGTGCTGGGGATTATGTGCACCTGGTTTTCCGGTGTCTTCTGGCTCGCGACAGTTGTCGCCGCTTCTGTCTGGTATTGGGGATGTATTGTCGGTCATATCCGAGACATGGTGCGGAACAAGAACTTCAAACCCGGCAGCGCCGGTTTCGTCTTCTACTTCGGCCTCTTGTTTCCCATAGCACTAATCGTCATGCTGGTTTCTTACTAATCTGCTCCCCCCAGTCACCAGTCACTAGTCACCAATCACCAATCACCATATCTTTCACATACCTCCCGATCGCGGGGGCGGCGGTAAGGCCGGGTGACTCTATCCCCAGCAGGTTGATCAGCCCCGGCAACCCCCGATCCGCTTCGTGATGGATAACAAAGTCTCGTTCTTCCTCCCCTTCCCGATAAAGCTTGGGCCGGATGCCGGACATGTCCGGGGAGAGGTTCTCCCTCTTCAGATCCGGGAGATATTTTCTGGCTCCCCGGTAAAATTCTTCCCGGTGATCTTCATCCACCGTATAGTCTATCTCCTCCACGTAGAAAGCGCTGGGTCCTATCTTCATGCCGCCCTGGAGGTCCACTACCGTATGCATCCCCAGACTGATCGCGGTCGGGGGTGGATAGACCAGGTGGTTGAATAGCTTCCCGCCCGTCCCTCCCACCCGGAAATACTCTCCTTTGCAGGGATAGATCGAATAGCCGGCGGCTTCCGTATCGATCCCGGCTATCCTCGCCACATCCTCCGCCCCCAAGCCCGCGGCGTTGATCACGATCCGGCTCATGAATTCATATACCTCACCGTCGGCATCACGGATCCTGAGGCGGTATGTCTCTCCTTTTCGCTCCAGGGAGATAAGTTCGCAGTTATAAGCGAAAGTAGTATCGGGGGAAGCCTTCTTCTCCAGGTAGGCCATCAGGCCGTGGCTATCAATGATCCCGGTCCCGGCGGACCAGAGCCCCCCCGCCGCTCGTACCTTCGGCTCGATCCCTTTCACCTCACCCCGGGAGAGGAGCCGGAGACCTTCCACCCCGTTCTCTTCCGCCTGCTCCTTCAAATGCTCGATAACCGGCAGGTGCTCCTCCTCGATGGCAATGATCAACTTCCCACTTTTTTTCAGCCCGATACCTAACCGAGGACAGAGTTCATAGAGCATACGCCTTCCCTCGGTGCAGAGGCGTGTCTTGAGAAGATCTTTCGAGTAATAAATGCCGGCATGCACTACCTCGCTGTTCCGACTGCTGGACTCCCGGCCAAAACCGTCGTGACGTTCTATGACAATGATCTCTCTCCCTTTTCCGGAGAGCTCCGCCGCCACCGCCAATCCCACTACTCCGGCCCCGATGATTGTTATATCAACCTGCTCCATCTGAAAATTTTTTCTTCGTAAAAATTTTATTTTTTATCGCATTTAAAGTACAATATCATAAACAAGCCATCGGACTCAATTTTAACTAGGAGTAACAATAGTAATGGAGAACAAAAAGATCGCTCAATACTTCACCGAGATCGCGGACCTCCTCGACATCATGGGGGAGAATCCCTTCCGGATCCGGTCTTACCGGAATGGCGCCCGGACGGTGGAAGATCTCCCGGAGAACCTGGCCGGCCTTGTGCGGGAGGGCGGCGATCTGACCAGGCTCCCGGGGATCGGAGAAAGCCTGGCCGAGAAGATCCGGGAGATCGTTGAGACCGGAAAGCTGAAATTCCTGGACGAACTGAAGAAGAAACTTCCGGTCGGCCTCCCCGAACTTCTTCGGATCGAAGGGATCGGCCCCAAGAAGGCAAAACTATTCTACGAAAAAGCGGGGGTTGATTCCATCCAGAGCCTGGAGAAGGCAGCCAAAGACGGACGGCTCCACAACCTCTTCCGAATGGGCGACAAGACCGAGGATAATATTCTCCGGGCCATCAAAAACTATCAAAAAGGGGCCGGCCGCTTCCGACTCGATGTCGGCTTTACTTATGCCGGATCGATCACCGAATATCTGAAGCCGGTAAAAGAACTCAAGGACTTAATCCCGGCGGGGAGCCTGCGGCGGAGACGGGAGACGATCGGGGACCTCGATATCCTGGCCATTTGTAAATCCTCATCTATCCTGATGAACCGGTTCGTCAAGTATGAGGATGCGGAAGACATCCTGGCTCACGGCACCACCAAATCGAGTCTCCGTCTCTCCAACGGCCTCCAGGTTGACGTCAGAGTGATGGGCGCTCAACAGTTCGGATCCGCCCTCCTTTACTTCACCGGCTCCAAAAGCCACAACATCGCCCTCCGGACACGGGCCCAGGAGATGGGTCTAAAAGTAAACGAATACGGCATCTTCCGGGGGAAGAAGAGGATAGCGGGGAAGACAGAAGAAGAATGCTATCACTCTCTCGGCCTCCCCTGGATCCCTCCTGAATTGAGGGAGAACCGGGGTGAGATCGAAGCCGCCGCGAAAGGTAAGCTCCCGCGCTTAATCGAGCTGGGAGAGATCCGAGGCGATCTTCACGCTCACACTAGAGCCACTGACGGCAAAAACTCCATTGAGGAGATGGCCCGAGCGGCGCGTAAACTGGGATACGCTTATATCGCCATCACTGACCATTCTAAAGCGGTTAAGGTGGCCGGGGGGTTGGATGAACAGGCCCTGGCCAAACACCTGAAGAAGATCGAGAAGGTCAACGAGAAATTATCCGGGATCCGGGTTCTTAAAGGAGTCGAGGTGGATATTCTGGGCGATGGAACGATGGATCTGAACGATGATATCCTCAAGGAATGCGAGGTAGTCATAGCGGCGGTCCATTACCATTTCAACCTCCCTGAAAAAGAGATGACAAAAAGAATAATCCGCGGGATAAGCAACCGGTATGTGAATATCCTGGCTCATCCCACCGGTCGTTTGATTCTGGAACGAGAGCCCTACCGGGTGAACCTGGAAGAGGTCATCAAGGTGGCCGTCAATGAAGGGGTTGTCCTGGAGATCAACGCCCACCCGGCCCGGCTGGACCTGAACGATATTCACTCCCGGATGGCAAAAGAGATGGGGGCGAAGTTGGTTATCAATACCGACGCCCACGCCATTTCCCAGCTCGGCCTGATGAGATACGGTATATTTACCGCCCGACGCGGCTGGCTGGAGAAAGAGGATGTAATCAACACAAACCCGGTCAAGAAGCTGATGGGCTTGATATCCCGGTAACTAATATGTTAAGTTCCTGTCTCGCCTGCCTGCCTCAGGCAGGGAATTTTAATAAACAGCCTTTTAAATACCACCACACCGCAAGAATTGAACCGCAAAGACGCAAAGAGCGCAGAGAAACATGAAACCTAAATTGTTGTTTAATTCTACTTTGCGTTCTCTGCGTCTTTGCGGTTCAAATAAGTTGCGGAGCCAATTTATTACATGGATGATACGGCAAAAGTAGAAGAGTTGCTCTCGGTCTGCCGGGGAAAGGCTTCGATTCTGATCCTGCCCCACAACAATCCCGACCCCGACTCCCTGGCCAGCTCCGGGGCACTTCAGTATCTTCTGGAACAGAAAGCCGGGATCTCCTCCACCATCGCCTATGGGGGAATACTGGGCCGGGAGGAGAACCGGACCTTCAAAAAGCTGATGCAAATTAAAGCGGTCCGGCTCCGATCAACTCATTTTAAAAGATTTTCCTCCCTCGCGCTGATCGACTGTCAGCCGGGTAGCGGGAATGTCACCCTCCCTCCAACCGAGAAGCCGTTGATCGTGATCGACCATCATTCCCGAAAGAAGTCGACCCGGGGAGATTTTATCGACATCCAGCCGGACTGCGGAGCCACCGCCACCATCTTAGTTGAGTATCTACAGACGGCGGAGATTGGAGTTCCCCCGCTTTTAGCCACGGCGCTTTATTACGCCCTGATCTCGGAGACCCAGCACCTGGGGCGGGAAGTCACCGACCGGGAAATCCGGGCTTCCACATTCCTCTTCCCGCTGGTCAGGCACCGGCTGATATCACGGATTGAGCATCCTGTCCACAGCCGGGAGTTCTTCCAGCAGCTCTATAGTTCGCTGGGACGGACTTTTACCTATAAGTCATTTGTGGGGGCACGCCTTGGAACCATCTACTATCCCAGCTTTGTCGCCCAGCTCGCCGATCTCCTGGTCTCTCTGAAGCGGTGCACATGGTGCTTCGTTACCGGCCGCTACCGGAAGACCCTCCATCTCTCCCTGCGCACCACCCACACCCGCGCCCGGGCGGGCAAGCTCCTGCAGAAGGTGATTGGAGGCCGGGGGAGCGCCGGGGGTCATGATATGATCGCGGGAGGACAGATCAAGCTGGCAGGACTGAGCGCGGAAGATAAAAATAAACTCGAAGAGACCCTATTCAAGCGGCTCTTTAAGGAGCTTGGGCTGCCGGAAGACCTCAAACCCAACCCTCTGGTGATCGAGAATGAAACACAGGGGAAGATCGGGCCACCAGGATTTCCCGGGAACCAGGCGGAAAGCTCGTCAATCCAGGGTATTTAAAACGGGCTCTTTATCTGCCGCCGAACCTCCCGCAATCGGAACCTTCTTCCCACTCTTTCTCTCAGCTTCGGGCGCCACTAACGCGGTCCTCTTCCGCTTGGCATCTTCTCTTCTCTTTCGCTCCAGAGCCTCGGCGTCCCGCGGATCGATATTCTTATAGCGAATATTATAGTCAATCCCGTTCGTGGTAATGATAACCGTATCGTCACCATGGCATTCCGCTGCCCGCTTCCCCTTGTCCATCCGGTCCGTCCGCCAGACACGACAGCCGTTATTCTCGTATCGCTTGATCACCGATTCGTCGGGGAGGCCATGCCGGTTACCAGCGCAGATGATTCCTTCTTTCGCGCCCACCGCCTTTATGAAGGGAGTGGTGCTGGACGTCTCACTCCCGTGATGGGGAATCTTGATGATGGTGGATCTTAATTTATTCGTATTCTCGTCGACATAGTGATCGAGCATGTACTTCTCCACCTTCATGGGATAATCCGGGTCATTGTAGCCGCCAACGGGGCGATACTTCCCTTCTTCATCCCCGGTAAAGAGAAAACTGACCAGGTTATAATTCATCCGCAGGACGATCGAGCTCTCGTTTATTGTGGCGTCGGAGACCGCCGGGTTGCTGTAAAGTATCTCCACGTCCAGTTCCTTCCCCCCAGTCAAGCTTACAGGGGACTGATTGGCTGAGAGATTTCAAGCCGGGGATGGTGGGAATGCCGATGGCGGGCGAGTAAAAGGTGTTCCCTGGTTCGATCAGGGCCTTCCAGCAAAAAGCGCCGAAAGCCGTACCTCCCGACTGATAACCGGGGTCCAGGACCCGCTTCACCCGATAAATATCAAGCATCCCGATCAAACCCCGATAGTGATCGTTGTGGGCGTGGGTGTTGATCATCCATTGGATAACCGAGCCGTATCTCAAGCCCAGCGGCGGGAGGATATCCACGATCCGCCTGGAACTGGGCCCGCCATCGATTATGATGTTGTAGCCCTCGTACTTGCCGTTGCCCTTGATCCCATCGTCCGGGGTCTTGATCCAGATGCAGTCCCCATGCCCGACATCCACCACCGTCACTGTCAGGGGGGGTTATTACCCCTTTCTCAACCGCCGAAACAATCGATAGATCAACCGCCGCAAAGAGGAACAGGAGGAGTGCGGCTAATATTGACAGATATTTTTTCATCTTCCTCACTTTCTATTTTTTTCGTAATTGCTTCTATATTGTTATCCCAACCTTATTATTTTACAATAAAATTCAATATCTTTTACAATCCCTTCATTATACAATAGCGGAAAATCAGAGCATAAAAAATCTATTCCTACACTTTAACCCGGAATCGGCAAGTAGCGCCGGGAAATTAAAAAATACCACATCTAAAAACTGTTTTTAGAATCCTGGGAAACAAAAGACTGCACACAAGGCGATCTAAAGTGTTTCATCAACTATAATGGCTAA
>JAVCDH010000096.1 GCA_030765805.1 Candidatus Euphemobacter frigidus | reverse complement strand
GCTGTCCGAAAAACGTAACCGCGCCCCCGGTATTATCGTACCGGTTATAGAGAGTCAGCCCCCCACCACCCCGGAGGACGTCCCGGGTATCGTCGGTATGCGGGGCGGTAACCGGGCCGGGGTCTTCGACCGAGAGATCAACCCCCCATCCGTTCAGCACCGCCTGCCAGTTCTCCGAGATATAATAACCGGCCTTGAGATCGGCGTTCCAGCCGCGGAAAGCGCTGTTGGGGCGGTGGCCTTCGGTCTCCCGCCTCAAAATAGAAGCGGAATAAGAGAAAGCTCCCACCATGCCCGAGTTCTGGAGCCCGGCCTTGTAGGTATGATGCTCACCCCCCCCGGCCACGATCCGGGTGGAGAAACCGTCTTCCGCCCGGAGACGACGGGTAATGATGTTAACCACTCCTCCCATCGCCTGATCGCCGTAATGGAGGGAATGGGAACCGCGCAATACCTCGACCCGTTCCACATCCTCCAGCGGGTAGGCGTCCGGGATGGAGTGGCCGAAGATCCCCGTCTTGGTCGGCTGTCCGTCAATCAAGACCAGAACCTGGGTATCGGGCGTGCCTCCCAGACCCCGGATGGAGACCGTCCCCGCGGACCCCGTTCCGATTCCGTAATTAAAGATGCCGCGCCGGTCCACGAAGACGCCGGGGACCCGCCCGGAGATAAGCTCATAGACATCCGAGGCCCCGGACTGCTCGATCTCCTCCCGGTCGATAATAGTTATGCTGGACGTGGCCTCGCGGCCCGCCACCGAAGAGTCCGGGAAGTCATAGACCACCACTTCAGGCAACTCTACTTCTTGAGCCGGACACTGATTAACCGCAACAAACGGCAAACACCATATTCCCGCCGCGAACAGCAATCCGAAATATCTTTCTCTCTTTATAAAAAACCCTCCTCTGTTTATGTTACGATTTTTATTATCGTGTTACTGTATTAAAAGAACACCCCCCTGGCAAGTAAATTAATAAGTTGATTTGAAGTCGATGGTGACTACGATCTCCCGGCCGAGAAACTCCGGTTTCCCCTCCGGGAAGGGAGCGGCTTTATCCAGTATCTCGAGCGCCGCCCGGTTGAAGACAGAGTACTGAGATGATTCAATGATCCGGGAACTTTCCAGACTTCCCCCCTCCCCGATAGAAAACCCTACTTTCACCACTCCTGCCAGGTGACTGAGGCGCCCCCGGCGTGGATAATAGATCGCCGCTTCGATTCTCCGGCGGACCATACTCAGGTATTCATCGAACGAGGGCCCGGCGGTCAATCCCGCCTGACCGGCCTTACCCGCAGGACTGGGAGGTGCATAAAGCTCCGGGGATGACTCCTCGGGGCTCTTCTCAAGCTCCGGGTCCGGGGGGGTCTCAACTTCCTCGAACTCCCGGGCAATCTTGATCTCCGAGAGCGCAGGAATCGATTCTATAACTTCAGGTGAATCCGGAACCGGCAAGACCGACTGCTCGGGAGGAGGGGGCTCAACAGGATTTATCAGACCGACCTGCATCAGGGTAGTTCTGGAGTCCTTTTCCTGATAAACGGAATGGGGGGGGAACCGGCCGGCCCAGAAGTTCAGCGAACAGTAGGCAGCGGCATGAAGAATAGCCGAGAGTAGTAATGCTACCAGAAATATATTGTTGCCGAACTTCTTCAATTATAAAAGCCCGTGCTTCTCCATCAAAACCCGGTCGGAGAGAATATCAGCCGGTGAGCCCAGGCTCACAATCCGGCCCCGGTCCAGCAGGAGAACCCGGTCAGCCAATTCGAGGACCAGGTTAAAATCCATACTGGCCAGCAGCATGGTCTGCGGCATCTCTTTAAGAATTTTCAGCAACTGGCCAATCTCCCGCGGGTCGAGACCCAAAGCCGGCTCGTCCAGAAATATCAGATCGGGTTTTCCCACCAGCAGTCCCGCCAGGCTCATCCGTTTCTTCTCTCCGAAACTCATCTCTGAAGGTGACCGGCTCTGATACCCCCCCAGACGAACCTGCTCCAGAGCCTCCGCGACCAGGAGACGGGCCCGGGCCGGCGCAACTCCTTCTCTCAAAAGAATAAAACCGACATCATCTTCCACGGAGGCGCCGATGATCTGGTCATCGGGATTTTGAAATAAAAACCCTATCCGAGCCGCCTGCTCCTCCCTTTCTTCTCCCCGCTCGATCGTTCCCGACAACCCTTTCTTCCTCAGCAAACCCGATAGGGCCAGCAGGAGAGTGGACTTACCGGCGCCGTTGGGTCCGATTATCGCCACCTTCTCTCCCCGGGACAGACGGAAATTTACACCGCTCAGCGCGGTGAGCCCATTGGGGTATTTAAAGTTGAGATCCGTAACAATTAATTCATAATCAGCATTCATATTCTTTCGTCTGTCAGCAGCCGGTCCGAGCAATTACACCAAGCTCCAGCAGAAGGGCGGCAGTTCCAATCAGAGTCAAGCTGTCCAGCGTCGACCAGGACGCGGTAAAGAAAGTGTATAACTTACCCGCGAATCCCCGGCCAAGAAACGAGAGCTCCAGGCGGGAGGCCTGACGAACTGTCCGCAGCAGAACCATCTTCAGCAACCTGGCGATCAATTCGGGATGCCTCTTCAGATACCGGGAGCTGAGTCCCCGACTCTTCCAGGCCGCCGGCACATGTCGGAACTCTTCAAATAACTTGCCCCAGATCAGAATAACCAGAAGCATCTGGGAGGAGATCGGGGAGGGAATCTTAAGGATTCGACTGAGATAGATACACTCCCGGTAGTTAATTGCGCCGGCGATTAAAAACGAGATCGTCGCGGCCCAGATGCTCTTTATCGCCAGACGGCGGAAAAGCGCCATACCGGCGGTACCGGAGACGGCGTCCCCGAGCAGCGTAAAGATAAATATAATCCCCAGAAAGCTAAAAAGAAACAGCAGCACCCGAAAGCAGCCCTCCAGACGGGAAAAACCACCCGTGCCTAACCAGAGCAGGACAATTATCACTCCTTTGCCGGCCACCACCGCCGGGGTTCGGTCCGGAATCAGTAGAAACACGGCCAGCAGTCCGGCTCCAACCAACACCTTGAGCAATGGATGGCGGCCGCCCAAATAAGACGGAACGATGGTCAGGGGCAAGCTTAATTCATTCATGCAATGCTTCTGCCGGTCGTGGACATGTTGAGGGAACAATGCTTGATTCCCCGCTGAGCCTGCAGGAGGTCGGCCAGGCGGCGAACTTGACCCGCCTTCCCCTTTAAAATAATAACCTCCAGGCAGTTATTATAATCAAGGTGAACATGCTGGGTGGAGATGATGGCGGAAAGATGTCGGTGCTGGAGATCGGTTATCTTATTTTGAAGTTCCCGATGGTGGTGGTCAAAGACCAGCATGATGACGCCCACCACATCTTCGCCTTTATCCCACTCCCGCACTACCAGATCGGCCCGAACCAGATCCCGGAGCGCTTCCGAGCGGTTGGTATAACCTTTCCGCCGGATGGAGGCGTCAAACTGATCAAGGAGCTTCTTCTCCAGCGATACTCCAAAACGAACTAAATTTCCCATGAGATATCCCCGCTGCTAAATTAGCCCAATAATTCCGTCGACCTGAAGGTCGACGACTACGACATTTTCTTAGTTGACCCGCGATCTCAGGGCTAATTTTTTAATATTACGATTTTATAAAAAATAACACCCAAGCAGAGTGTTTGGCAAATGAAAAACTGAACAGGCCGAATTTTAAATTGACGGCAGGAACCAGTCCATTCTATATTAATCGACTAATAAGTATTTAGGGGAGGGACCAATTTATATGAGAATCATCGATTTTCACACCCACGCTTTTCCTGATGAACTGGCGGAGAAGGCGATAGGCCGACTTCACGAAAGATCGGGTGACTATCGAGCCTACCACGACGGAACGGTCAGCGGACTTCTTGGTTCAATGGACCGGGCCGGGATCGAGCAGGCGGTCATCGCCTCGATCGCCACCCGACCAGAGCAGGTGCCTAATATCACAGATTGGTCGATCCGGATCCGGAGCGAGCGAATTATCCCCTTCGCTTCCATTCATCCCGATTTTCGGGATTTCGCGGAAGAACTGGACCGGATCAAGGATGCCGGACTGCGAGGGATCAAACTCCATCCGATGTACCAGGAATTCGTGCTGGATGATCCAGCGCTCCTCCCGCTCTACCGGGCGATCGCCGACCGCGATCTGGTCTGTCTCTTCCATGCCGGCTGGGATATTGCTTTCCCGGACAACGATCAGGCCTCACCCCGGAGGATCCTCCACGTTCATGAGGCCGTCCCGACATTGAAGATTGTCGCTTCTCATCTGGGCGGTTGGCACGTCTGGGATGAGGTTGCTGAATTGCTCCTGGGACGCCCAATTTACCTGGAGACTTCTTTCGCGATTCGGGAGGCGGAAGCGTCGGTGTTCAGACGGATCATCGAGAACCATTCTCCCGATTACTTCCTCTTCGGTTCGGACTCACCCTGGCAGAATCAGAAGGAAGAACTGGATGGCTGGAAGTCCCTTGACATCTCCGAGTCTTTCAAGGAAAAGATCTTCTTCAAAAACGCTTCCCGATTGCTGGGCGAAGAGCTATAAAACTATTGAATAGGCAACATATTAAAGGAATCAGGTGAACCAATCCCCATTCCCCAAAATTGCGCCGAAGGCGCTAATTTCTAGAGGAGTAATTCGATGACAGAAGAGAAACCCAAAGATAACGTCCCCGACCTGGAAAACATGATCAAGGATCTCAGCGAGTATGTTCAGAAAAAGTACGGGAACAAGCCAATTGTAAATATCGCTCCCGCTTTCTCGCCCCCCCACTCACCGCCCCCCCCTTCAAAGAAGGACCAGGAGTTCAAGCTGGAGTTCAATTACACACCGAAACAGGTCAAGGAATTTCTGGACCGTTTCGTCATCAAGCAAGAAGAGAGCAAGAAGGTTATCTCCATCGCGGTCTGCGACCATTACAATCATGCCACTCATGACCTGGCGCGAAAAGCCGATTACGACTATACAAAACAGAACGTGGTCCTGGTCGGACCTACCGGGGTGGGAAAGACGTACCTGATAAAATGTATCGCGCGGTTGGTCGGGGTGCCTTTCGTCAAGGCCGACGCCACCAAGTACAGCGAGACCGGTTACGTGGGAAAGAACGTGGAAGACCTGGTCCGGGAACTGGTCCAGAAAGCCGACGGCAACATAAAACTCGCTCAGTATGGAATCATCTACATCGACGAGGTCGATAAGATCGCCAGCGCCTTCAATATCTCGGGTAGAGACGTGAGCGGGGCGGGGGTCCAGAGGAATCTTCTCAAACTGATGGAAGAAGCGGAGGTTTCCCTCCGCGATCCGATGGACATCTCTTCTCAGATGGAAGCGGTTATGGAGTTCCAGAAGGGCGGAAAGATCAAGCCCAAGGTAATAAATACCCGCCACATTCTCTTTATCGTCAGCGGGGGATTCGCCGAACTGGCGGGGATTGTGAAGCGGCGGGAGAGCCGGCAGGCGGTCGGCTTCGGCGGTCATATCGGGGAGAAGAAGCAGGACCACCAGTATCTCCAGAAAGCTCAGACCAGGGACTTCATCGAGTACGGACTGGAACCGGAATTCATCGGCCGGCTCCCGGTCCGGGTGGTCTGCGAGAAACTGGATGAGAAAGACCTTTACCATATCCTAACCCGTTCCGAGGGCTCGATCATCAAACAGTACGAAGCCGCCTTCGACGCCTTCGGGATCAAGGTGGCCTTCACCCGGGAGGGGATGCGGGAGATCGCGAAACTGGCCGGCCGGGAAGAGACCGGCGCCCGGGGGCTGCTCACGGTCTGTGAACGAATCCTGCGGGACTTTAAGTACGAGCTGCCCTCTACCAAGATCAAGCGATTCAGTGTCAACAAGCATCTGGTCAAGAATCCCCGGGCTGCTCTCAAGAAGATCCTCCATGACCCCCGCAGCGCCGACGACTCGGATGTCCGGGCAAGCGTGAACCGGTTTGAAAAATATTTCCTGAAGGCGCATCAGTTGAAGATCACCTTCACCCCGGAGGCGATCCTGGCGGCACGAGGACAGGCGGAGGAAGCCGACCTCCCGCTGGAGAAGTTCTTTTCCCTGCTCCTGAAGGACTATCCCTACGGCCTCAACTTAATCAAGCAGCACCGCGGAGAACAGGAGTTTGTCATCACCCTGGAAGCCGTCGAAAAACCGGGCGAGACCCTGAGCGAATGGATTAAAAAGGCCTATCATTGACCCCTGCCACAGAGCGCGTGATCAGATCTCATCTTCCGGAATTACTTTTTCTCTGAGAAGGAGTCGCCGGCGGAACCGGTTCACGAACGCCGAAAGCGTGGAAGTGATCACGATGGCTACAATCAGGAGAAAGAGTCCGGACTGAATCTCCGTGTCGATCAGGCTGTCCCCCTCGATCAGGAAGACCAGTAATGCCAGCAGGAAGACATCGAGCATCGACAGCTTCGATATCCTATCGGTGAAACGCTCCCACCGGTACCGCGCCGGACGCGTGAATTTGCCGAACCAGAGTCCGACTAATCCGAGCCAGTAAAGTACGGGGCAGACTATCAGGGAGAAGAGAATAAAGACGGCCAGAATGATGTCCCTTTCCCAGAGCGCGGCAACCGACTGAACTATGCCGTAGGAACGGTTGGTAAGCAGAAACTCTGAGATGCGGAGGAAGGGGAAACCGATCGCGAATATCAATGTCCCCAGAGAGAGCGCCAGGAAGAGAGGCACGCCCCAGTAATGCCACCCGCTGATGGAGGAGAGACGGAGAGACCGATCCCTTGTCGTACGACTGCTCCCCGGAACGAGAGATCGAGCTATGGAGTCGATGAGCATGGAGGCAACCAGGCTGAGAATGATGGCGACCAGAAAGAAATACAAGCCGTATTCTGAAGATGAGCTGATGAATAGTTGCTCATTGGTAAGCACCAGGATAATACAGACCACGAAAACGTCCAGTAACGACCACTTGCCCAGGGCTTTCACCCGGCGGAGGATGACCCGTCGGGGACCGAGCGGTCCCCGAGAAAACCAGATATTACTGAGTATCGCCAGCTTGACGAAGGGGAAGATGATCGAAAATCCGAGGATCAAGAGGGCCACGAGATAGAGCTTCGAATCCCACATTAAAAGCACCGAGTGGGGAAGGCTGTATATCATCTCGGACTTGAGAAAGATATGGACCCTGATAAACGGGGCGATCAGGGCGGCGATATTGAAACAGAGAGATACCGGTAGTAGAATTGTAATGATTCTGCCGCGGCGGCCGGCGCGGGCGGAAAGGGGGAGAGTCAAGGCGCCCTGTTGCGGTCCGGGGTTCGACATGGCATTATTTATTTCGCAGCCGTTTCTTCATTGCCTTCCCTGTCCGAAGAGGAAGCCGGCTCTTTTTCCTGCTCGATCAGCTCCTTAACCTGCTTCTGGACCGTCTCAACTTCGGTTAAGCTGAGTTGGGGGTCGCGGATCAGGTAAGTAGCGCCGGTGGCGGCATGTTCATAAACAATGATCTTTCGCCCCTCTTCATCGATCATCGTCTCCCGGGGAATGAGAACCTTCTTCCTCTCCTCCAGGAGCGCGAGAATATAACAGAGGTTGATATGGGACTCTTCTTCGGACCGGATATACCGGTCCAGGAGTCGTTCAATGACGTCCTTCTTGATCACTTCTTTCTCCGCCGGGGTGGTCAGTCTCTTGAAATGGCTCTGCCAGTAGGCCTTCCCCGCCCCCTCTTTTCGAAGATCCTGAGCGAAGTCGAAGGGAGAGGCGGCGAGACCCCGCTCCTTCCAGCAGCGAACGCAGTAATCCTTCCTCTGCGGCTCCAACTCGCGGAAGTCAAGAATAGAAAGGTAGGTCTGCCCGATCTCAAAGGGCTGATCGCAGGACGAGCAGAAACGGCTTCGGGCTCTGATCTCCCAGTTCCTCATTATAATTTTTTCTCCGAAAAGATGGGTGAATACCAAAAAGGGGGCGCCCCTGGAGATAGCCGCCCCCTTCTTGATTTAAGTTGTATTCTTCTCTACCGGTCACCGGGGTATCCCCGGTTGTCCTATAGTAAACCCGACTCTTATCTCTCACCGCCCAGAGACCACTCGACGACCGGAAGATCGTTTCCATCCTCAAAGTAGAGCCGTCATAACCCGGATCTAAAAGTCATGCATACATGAGACGCCCCTTGGGCTGAGGAATTGGCCTGCCTTCTTCTTGGGCTATCTCGATCCACTCTTCGATAATCTTTTCTGCATTCGTGAGCGCTTCGTAATATGTTACGCCGTCAGCCATGCAACTAGGCAGTTCCGGCACTTCCGCCACAAAAGCGTTGTCGTCTTCGCTCCAAAAAATAATAATTTCGTATTTAATAATTCTTTGCAGTTTCTCATACTTGTCCATGGAGAAACAATATCATATTCACGCCTCTATGCCAATAGCATAACCTGTCCCTTATAGGGAACACACTGGTACATGGTTTACCCCCTGGGTACCCTGCTGCCGCCCTGGAGGGAGGCCGTAGGCCGACCGGAAGGGCGGCAGCAGGGGTCACAACAAGACCCAGAAAACTTCTATGCTTTAGTACCAGAAC
>JAVCDH010000109.1 GCA_030765805.1 Candidatus Euphemobacter frigidus | reverse complement strand
ATACAGACATTAGGCAAAAAAAGAGATTCGGTCAAGAATTATTTTTTTACAAGCTCTCCATTTGCTATAATCCTTTGTCGTTTTGATACTTTTGGACGTCGATAGTCCTTATGTCAGAATTAGAGTATTTGGATTCAGGCTTATCTGGATTCATCATCCAACCCCCGCCGGGTTCAGGCCCACCGTATGATTTAATTTCGCCGCCTGATTCCTCAGATCCCGTATTATATCCAGAGAAAATATTTTCTGCCGCAGACAGAAGATAGTGTTGTTCTGCCAGAGGGGATCCATATCTTCTTCAATCACTCCTTCATGAAGCAGTTGAGAATAATCCTTCGTTCCGGGGATGGGGGAATAAGCCGCCAGGTTAATGGTAGCCCCCAGACTGTGGACGAAATTAATGTCCCGCTCTACTTCGGAGGGTTTCTGTTCGGGGAGTCCCATCATCAGGTAGATGGTGATCTCCGACCGTTTAAATCCGGCTCTCTCCAGAAGTTCCAGGGCCCTGATCAGGTCCTTATTCTCTACCTTCCCGCCGGTCTTCTTCTGTCGTTCCGGCTCGGACGACTCCAGGCTGAGCCGCGGTCCGATAAAACCGCTCTCTTTCAAAAGATTGGCGGTCTCTTCATCAAGCAACCGGGCGTGGAGGCCGTTTGGCGTATGGAAACGGCAGGCGATATTTCTCTTGATGAGCAGGGAGAGAATCCGGTTAATATGTTTCGGGGCATTGAAGAGGAGTGCGTTATCATAGAAGGCGATATCGGTGGTTCCGAACTGCCGGACGTATTCTCCGATCTTGCCGACGATCGCTTCCGGCTCTTGTTGAGATATGACCGGCTCAAGTAGCGGGGCCGCGCAATAGGAACAGGAAAAGGGGCAGCCCCGGCTGGTCTGGACGGCCAGGGCCGAGCGATCGTTGAGCAGGTCGTAGGCGGGGGGGAGAAGATCCGGACCCGGAGAGGAGGAGGGGGGGAATCCCAGTTTTCCCAGAATCCGCGCCAGTTGAGATAGGCCGCCCCCGGCATGAATAGCGGTTGCTGTGTGTGAGGCGTGGGCGTGACCGGGACAGAGACGGGGGTAGATGCCTCCCAGGAGTGAAGGAGTACGGGGAAAGTAATCCCGGGCCAGACGCAGGGCCAGGAAGCACCCGGGATACCAGTATGTCATGGTCGATCCGACCAGGATCAGGTCCGGCTTTGGAACAGAGCGGATCTGTTGGTGGAACAACTCCAGGGGGAGCCCATAGCGGAAGTAGCGCCGGTCGATGTCTTTGATCGGGGCAGGTTTCTCGACCGGAACTTTCGGATACTTTCCGCAGCCGAACCGGTCGCGGCGGGGAACTCTATCCTGGCCGAACTCGGAAAGGCGGGGATGGAAACGGTCGAGGCAGTCTATGAAGTCCACCTCCCATCCCCACCGCCGGAGGGCTGCCCCCACCCGGAGCAACCCGGCCGGCTTGAGCCAGAGATCGTAGGCGGCGAAGTCATATATCCAGGGATTGATCAGGAGCGCGCGCATGATATCTTACATCTTAATAACACAGTAACTTAGCACAAATAATTATAGCTCGGTCCCGGTATCACACAACATTCCATTTTGCTTTGACATCGCCGGTATGCTCTGCTACCATCCTCCGCTCGTTTGATGATGCGTAACCCGATTTATTCATAAATCGGGTTAGTTTTAAACAATGCCGAAGTTAATATCGATAGCAGTGCAATAATGTATTGATTATATTATAATCTTGTGCAATCAGTTGCCGACAAGCGTCTATTATTGATTGCATTGTTGCGAACAGAAATTAAACGTTAGCCTGCCGGATAAGAAAAGACAGTCTACTGTAGTCGTATAACCGAGATTACTAAGTGTAATGTGTTGAACGACAATTGATACCCCGGATTATCCATGAAAATTTTCAATTTTCATGAATAATCCGGGGTAAGCATTTGTTGGTAAAAAATGAATAAAAATTACAAAGATACATTGAATCTGCCGAAGACCTCGTTTGGGATGAGGGCGAACCTTGCTCAGAAAGAGCCGCAGTTTCTTTCCCGCTGGAAGGAGATGAAGCTATACTCGCGAATCCGCGAGGCCCGCCTCGGGAAGCCCAAATACACGCTCCATGACGGGCCTCCCTATCCGACCGGAGACCTTCATATCGGAACCGGGATGAACAAGATCCTGAAAGATATCATCGTCCGGTTCCAGACTATGGGAGATCTCGACGCGCCGTTTATCCCGGGTTGGGATTGTCATGGGCTTCCGATCGAGCATAAGGTCATGACCGAGCTGGCGAGCCGGGCGCAGGAGATGACCGATTCTCAGATCCGGCAGCGCTGCCGCCAATTCGCTCTAAGATATGTCGAGGCCAATCGGAAACAGTTTCAGAGCCTGGGCTGTATCGGTGATTGGGATAACCCTTATCTGACGATCAATCCCCGGTATGAATCCGCGGTCCTGAAAATTTTTAAATTGATGGTTGAGAAAGGATATATCTACCGGGAGCTCAAACCGATCCACTGGTGTTTCTCCTGCCGGACCGCCCTGGCGGAAGCTGAACTGGAGTACCGAGATCGGGAAGATCCCTCCATCTATCTTCATCTACCGCTTATCTCGCCGATTGACCGACTCTTCCCGGGAGAAGAAACCGGCCCGGCCTCAATTCTCGTCTGGACCACCACGCCCTGGACATTGCCGGGAAACCTGGCGACGGCGGTCCACCCCGAATTTCAATATGTCCTGGTTACATATCCGGATCCGGAAAGCAAGCAGATACGCCGGATGATTGTAGCTGAAGGAACACTCGAACGCGTAGCCCGGGAGACGGGTGTTGCCGGCTATTCGATAGTGGGGAAGGTACCGGGAAGAGAGCTGGAAGGCCTCCTCTATCGCCACCCCTGGTTCGATAAAGAATGTCCGGTCATTCTGGCCGACTATGTCAATCTGGAAGATGGGACCGGCTGTGTCCATACCGCCCCCGGCCACGGGCAGGAAGACTACCTCTCCGGCCGGAAGTATGGTCTGGAAATTATCAGCCCGGTCGACGGGGATGGAGCGTTCACCGACGAGGTGACCGACCTGGCCGGCCGGAACGTCCTGGAAGCCAATGAGATGATTGTCGAGCGGCTGCGCGGTAAGGGATTGCTCTTAAGCCGGCAGACGATCTCCCACTCTTATCCCCATTGCTGGCGCTGCCACCAGCCGGTTATCTTTCGGGCGACCCGGCAGTGGTTTGTTTCGTTAACGAACCGGGGCCTCCGTGAGAAAGCCCTCGATGAAGTTGAGCGGGTACGCTGGGTCCCGAACTGGGGCAAAAGCCGGATCCGGGCCATGCTGGAGCGGCGGCCGGACTGGTGCATCTCCCGCCAGAGAAAGTGGGGGGTGCCGATCCCCGTTTTTTACTGCCGGAAGTGCGGAGAGATTCTGCTCGATCCGGGCGTGATAGAGAATATGATCCGGTTATTTGAAGAACGGGGTTCAGACTGCTGGTTTGAACTCTCCGAAGAAGATCTGCTTCCCCAAGATGTCTCCTGTTCCCATTGTGGGGGAAGAAAGTTCAAAAAGGAGAATGACATCTTTGATGTCTGGTTTGAGTCGGGATCATCTCATCGGGCGGTGGTGATGGAGAATTCGGAACTGCGATACCCGGCCGATCTTTATCTGGAGGGAACGGATCAGCATCGGGGCTGGTTCCAGCTATCTCTTCTCCTGGCAATCGCTACTACCGATCAAGCCCCCTTTCGGACGGTTCTTACCCATGGCTTTGTGGTCGATCAGAAAGGGGAGAAGATGTCCAAGTCACGGGGGAATTTTATCTCGGTGGAAGGAGCGCTGAAAAAATTTCCCGCCGACATTCTTCGCCTCTGGTTCTCTTCCGTGGATTACCGGAAAGACATCGGCGTTTCCCTGGACCTGATCCGGAAGATCTCCGAGTCTTACCGGAAGATTCGCAATACCTTTAAGTACTGCCTGGGAAATCTCTCTGATTTTAAACCGGAGACCGACCGGGTACCATTGGGGGAGATGGACGAGATCGACCGCTGGGCCCTCCAGGAAGTTGAAGAGTTGCGGGATCGGGTTACCCGCGCTTATCAAAAATTTGAGTTTCATAAGGTTTACCGGGAGATTCATAATTTCAGCGTTATCCAGATGTCATCATTCTACATGGATGTGCTGAAGGACCGTCTCTATACTTATGCCGCGAACGGCCCCGAACGGAGGAGTACTCAGACAGCGCTCTGGGAGATAACCTCCATCCTGACCCGGTTGCTGGCTCCAATCCTGGTCTTCACCGCCGAAGAAGTATGGGAATATCTCCGATCCATGACTGATCTGGAAGAGAGCGTTCACCTGTCGCTCTGGCCGGCCGAACAACCTGAATGGCGGGATGAGGGACTCAAAGAGAAGTGGGATCGTCTACTATTACTCCGGGCCGAGGCGCTGAAATTGTTGGAGAAGTACCGGGGAGAAGGGATGATCGGCACCTCGCTCGAAGCGGGAATTGTTGTCCAGGTCGCCGACCCGGAATGGGAACATCTCCTCAAGGAGTACGAGGACGAACTGCCGAAATTGTTTATCGTCTCCGAGGTAGAGGTCCAGCCGGTGACCAAGGGGGATTTTGACCCGGCAGCTCACGCTACGGAGTTACCGGGGATCAGGCTGTTGGTAGGCCGGGCGCGGGGAGAGAAATGCGCCCGTTGCTGGAAATATTCTCCAACGGTGGGAGACTTTCGGGACCATCCCCAACTCTGCGCCCAATGTCTGGAGCAGATGGCGATATGTTAGCGGCGATTACTGCATTGGTTATTATCATGGCCGATCAGGCCCTGAAACTGGCGGCCACCGGCGCTCTCATGGACGCACCGGGACGGAAGATCATGGTGATCGACCGTTTCTTTTATCTCACCCTGGTCCATAATCGGGGAGCCGCCTTTGGGATCTTTCCCCGGCAGAACCTTCTCTTCATCATTCTCTCTATCCTGACGATTTCACTTCTGCTCATCTTCTACCGCCGCCTCTTCTCCCGCGGGCACCTGCCCCAAATTTCGGCCGGACTGATCCTGGGAGGGGCGGTGGGAAACCTGATCGACCGCTTCCGGTTCGATCACGTGGTGGATTTTCTTGATTTTCAGTTTGGTAGTTACCATTGGCCGGCCTTCAATCTTGCCGATAGCGCTATCTGTATCGGGGTGGCCCTCCTGATCGGGGTGGTCCTCTTTGGCAAAGAGAAGAGCATAAAAGAAACTCAATAGAGATGTCTAAAAGACGCGAGTTCCAGGTCCGGGAAGACGAAGGTGGGCTTCGTCAGGATCTCTTCCTGGTCCGGCGCCTGCCGGAGTACTCCCGGAACCGGATCAAGGAGTTGATCGAGAATGGGCTGGTTCTGGTGAGCGGGCGGCACCTCAAGCCCCATCACCCCCTCTCCCCGGGAGACCTGGTCGAGGTGGACCTGCCGCTGTCCCCACGGTTGTCCCCTGATCCCGAGCCGATCCCGCTTGATATTATTTATGAAGACGAATCGATCATAGTACTGAATAAGCCTCCCGGGCTGCTGGTTCATCCGGTCCGGGAAGGGCAGGGGGGGACCCTGGTCAATGCCCTCCTCTTCCACGCGGGCCGGCTTTCGAATGTGGGGGGGATACTCCGTCCGGGGATCGTGCATCGTCTGGACCGGGATACGTCGGGCGTAATGGTGGCGGCGAAGAATGATCAGGCTCATGCCGAACTGACCCGGCAGTTCAAGGACCGGATGGTCGGAAAAGAATATCTGGCCGTGGTGAGAGGGGTTCCCCCCGCCGTTCACGACCAAATCACATATCCCCTGGGCCGAACCTACCGGAGGAGAACCCGGATGACGGTAAGATATCTCGTGGGGAGAGAGGCCAGGACCGAGTATGACGTCCTGGAGCGGTTCAAAGATTTTTCTTTCCTCCGGTTGGTGATCAAGACCGGCCGCACCCATCAGATCCGGGTCCACCTCTCCCGGCTTGGTTGCCCGGTCCTGGGTGATAAAGAGTACGGCACGAGATCCGGTAAAGGGGACCGGGTGATGCGGGCTCCCCGCCAGATGCTTCACGCCCACCGCCTGAGATTTTTGCACCCCCTGACCAGGGAACCGATGGAGTTTATCGCCCCCCTCCCCGAAGATATGGAAGAAATACTCGCCCTTCTCAGGAAGGATAAAGATAAACGATAGACAGGCTTGAGTTCTTTTGATACTTTTCTCCGAATTTAAAGAGGAAAATATAAAATACAATGCGAAGCATGACCGGATATGGAAATGGCAATTCCCGGACAGATGATTTTTCCGTTAAAACCGAGCTGCAGACCTATAATCATCGTTTTCTTGATATAAAGGTTAGACTTCCCGGGGAGTACCAGAGCCTGGAGAGTTATATTGTCAAGAAAATCTCCGCCCGGCTCTCACGGGGGAGAGTCAATGTCTTCATCGCTTTCCAGCGGAGTGGTGATCGCTATCGGGTGATCATTAATGAAGCCCTGGCGAAAAAGTATTGGCAGGCCCTGAATCGAATGCAGCGGGTGATCAAAGCTAAGGCCGGGATCGGCCCGGAAGTTCTAATTGGTCTCCCCGGTGTGCTGGAGGCAACTTCGGTAACCCCTTCGATCCGGGAATTTAAAAAACAGGTTGGGCTCAGCCTGGAGCGGGCTCTGGAGAAGCTTCTCGCCATGCGAAAAAAGGAAGGAGCGGCTCTTTCGGCCGATCTCTCCAAACACGTGAATCTCCTCACCGTGTGCGTGGCCCGGGTTCAGAAGCAGTTGGATAAAAAAGAGAGCCAGCGTCTAGCTCGACAGGAAAGGAAAGACGCCGGAAAAGCCGGGGAGCAGACATCGGCGGGAATTAATGTTGAGGAGGAACTCTCCCGCCTGGAGAACCACATCAAGCAATTTAAAGGGTATCTAATTTCGAAGAAACCAGTCGGCAAGACACTGGAATTTCTCTGCCAGGAGATGCTCCGGGAGGTGACCACCCTGGGTGATAAAGCTGCCGATAGTGTAGTCTCCGGCCAGATAGTAATGATGAAATCGGAACTGGAGAGCTTGCGGGAACAGGCCCGGAATGTGGAGTAGGGAAAGAAGTGACTAAAGTGACTAAAGTGAGCTAAAGTGTCTAAAGTTAGGGAATAGTTGCTGGTGGCTACGTACCGCTCACTGCTCACCGTTTACTGATTACTTTAAAAATTTTCGGAGATAAATTTTAAAATGAATGGCCATCTCTTTATACTCTCCGCACCCTCGGGAGCGGGGAAGACCACGGTCTGTGATGCCTTGCTCTCCGGGGTGAGTAATCTCAGAAGGGCAATCACCACCACAACCCGTCCCCCTCGCCCGGGGGAAGTTAATGGGGTTGATTACTTCTTTCTCTCGAAGGATGAGTTCCAAAGGAAGAACAGTGAAGGGCAATTTCTGGAATATGCCGTTATCTATGATAACTATTACGGTTCCGGCCGAGATTATATTGAATCTGAGCTGGAAGTGGGGCATGATGTTATCCTGGTAGTGGATGTTCAAGGCGCTTGCTCGATCAAGAAGACGGATGTTCCGGCAGTCTATATCTATCTACTACCTCCTTCTCTGAAGGTGTTGCGGTCCCGTTTGGTGGACAGAGAGACGGACACCTCCGAAGTGATTGAGAAACGGTTCTCCCAGGCGAAGAAAGAGCTTCGCCGGTATACGGAATATGACTACTGTATTATCAACGAAGATCTGAGTGAGGCCGTTGCTGATATTAATGCTATTATCCGGGCTGAGAAATGCCGGGTGAAATATTATACTGATTTTATTAAGAAGATTATTAAAGATAGGAGCTGAATAATGCGTGAGTTAACGACGGAAAGGTACCTGAAGAAGATTGGAAATGTTTATTCCCTGGTCATACTGGCCGCCAAAAGAACGGTCAGTCTTAAGCGAGGAGATAAGAGTCTGCTTCCCGATGTGAAGGATGAGAAGCCGTCCATGGTTGCTCTGGATGAGATCGCCGCCGGCAAGATTACCCTCGCTCTTCCGGAAGAAAAAGATGAAGAACAAGAATCTTAACGCCCCCTTATCCGGTTCCACGGTGGTTCTGGGTGTAACCGGATCTATCGCTGCCTACAAGGCCGCTGATCTGGCCAGTCGGTTGAAACAGATGGGTGCGGAAGTCTACACGGTGATGACCCCGGCCGCCCGGGAGTTCATCGCTCCCCTCACCTTTGAGACTCTGACCGGGAACCGGGTTTATTCGGATATGTTCGGTGAGGACCAGCATCTCTCACCCGTTCACATCTCCCTGGCCCAACTCTCCGACTTAACGGTAGTCGCCCCGGCGACCGCTGATTTTATCGGCAAGGTCGCCGGGGGCCTGGCTGTCGATCTACTCAGCTCGGTAGTTATGGCGACCCGCTCCCCGATTCTGCTTGCCCCGGCCATGAATAGCGGGATGTATGAGAACCGGATCGTCCAGGAAAATATCGGGAAGTTGACGAATCACGGGATTGAATTCATCGGCCCCGAGTCAGGCTATCTGGCCTGTGGCTATGAGGGGTTGGGGCGCCTGGCGGCTATCGATACAATCATCGCCAAGATCGAGGCGATATTATCTTTTTGAGAAAAAAATTTCTCATAACGGCCGGTCCAACCCGAGAGTTTCTCGACCCGTTCCGGTTTATCTCCAACCCCTCCAGCGGGAAGATGGGATACGCGCTGGCCCGGTCCGCGGTTGAGAGAGGACAGGAGGTGGTTTTAATCAGCGGACCGGTCGAGATGCCGC
>JAVCDH010000107.1 GCA_030765805.1 Candidatus Euphemobacter frigidus | reverse complement strand
GCTCCCAATCCCCGGAGAGACTGGGCCGAACCTTTGCCGACGTCCCCGTAACCGCAGACCACACAGACTTTGCCGGCTATCATGACATCGGTCGCCCGCTTGATCCCATCGGCGAGCGATTCCCGGCATCCATAAAGATTATCGAACTTGGACTTGGTAACTGAGTCGTTAACATTAATGGCGGCCACCAGCAGCTCTCCCCGTTCCATCATCTGGTAGAGTCGGTGGACGCCGGTGGTTGTTTCTTCCGAGACCCCCTCCCATTCTTCGACGACTTTATGCCATTTCCCTGGTTCTTCTTTGAGAATTTTCTTAAGCCGGCGATTTAATTCAGCTTCATCCTCCCCGCCGGGAGGAGCATCGAGAATTGAGGGATCATTCTCCGCCGCGTATCCCCGGTGGATCATCAAAGTGGCATCGCCCCCGTCATCGACAACCAGATTAGGGCCGGAGCCGTCGGGCCAGGTTAGGGCGCGGTAAGTACACTTCCAGTAATCGGCCAGGTTTTCTCCTTTCCAGGCGAAGACCGGGACCCCAGCCCGGGCGATCACCGCGGCGGCCTGATCCTGGGTGGAGAAGATGTTGCAGGAACACCATCGAATATCGGCGCCCAGCTCCTTCAGCGTCTCGATCAGAACGGCGGTCTGAATGGTCATATGAAGACTTCCCGTGATCCTTTTGCCCCGCAAGGGCTTCAGCTCTCCATACTTCTTCCGGGTTGCCATCAGTCCGGGCATCTCTTTCTCCGCTATCTCGATCTCTTTGCGCCCGAAGTCAGCCAACCCGATGTCCTTAATCTTATAATCAGATTCTTTTTCCATCGTATAATTCTCCCGTGAATTTCCGGTTTAAACCAGCAGGGAAGATACTGAATCGCGGATATTTAAACAATAAAATTTTAATTTAGAATTAATTTAAGCGGATTAAAAAGAACAGGCCAAGCAACCCGAAGACGATATTCGCGGCCCAGGCGGCGAGCCAGGGCTGGAGAAAACCCTGGTTTCCCAGGGCGCCGGTCAGTGAAAAGAGTGCGTAGTACAGGAAACCCAGAGCCAGGCTGATCCCTACCCCGGCCAGCATACCGCCCTGAACGCTCTTTAACCCGAAAGAGATTCCCAGCAAGCCCATAATCAGGCAAGCCATCGGGAGAGAGAGTTTCTGGTGGAGTTCGACCAGGGCCGGCCGGAGCGTGGAGATATGCCACCCGGCTTTCCTCGCCAGGGATTCTTTCAATTCGAAGTACCCGAGATAAGAAAGTTCATTTTTACTTTCCAGCAGATCCACCGGCCGGACTTCAAAATCGAAGGCTTCTTTGGTCAGATTTTTTTTAATCGGGATATCTTTCCTGGGATAGGTATAGATAATTCCGTTGAAGAACCACCATTTCCCATCCAGCCACGCTCCTTTCTCGGCAGTGATCCGCCGGTAGGGTTGCCCATCCGTTCGCAGTTCATAGACGGTTATCCCCTCGCCGGTGTTTTTATCGGGATAGAATGATTCAAAATAATAACTGCGGTTGGTCATGGGATTGTAGTATGTAACATCGGACAGGACTTCATCAAACGATATTCCGGTCTGCTGTTTTTTGAGCAACTGGCTATCTCTCATGGTTTGGGGGACGACTTTTTCGTTGATGTAGAGTACGGCCAGGCTGATGACCAACGAGAGGAGAAGAAGCGGGAACGCGATCCGGTAGATGCTGATTCCGGCCGATCTCATGGCCGAGATCTCGTTGTGTTTTTGAAGATGTCCCAGCGAAGAGAGAAGGGCCAGCAGGATGGCGACCGCGGTGATGTAACTGATGGTTGAAGGGATGAAGAGGAGATAATACCGGATAATCACCGTGAACCAATTGGGAACCTGAAGAAAGTCTTCCAGGTTTTCAAAGAGATCTCCGATGACAAAGAGCATGATAAAGGAAACCATGCAGTAAATAAAAGGGACCAGGAATTTTGTGTAGATGTATCGGTCGAGAATCCTCATGTAAATTAACTCACGTAGTCTACCTCGCCCTCGCCCCGAAGTTGTAATCGAGGTTCAGCGGGGTTCTTAAATTTATCCATTAATCATAGTTTGTTAAAAAAGAGTATAGATCGATGAAGGGGAAAAATGTTAAATTATCTGCGGGGTTTATGATCAAACCGGGCCAGCACGAAACCGTTCCCGGTCTTTACTTCCGTTGGCGGGGGAATATTTCTGCGGCATTCCTTATAACGATCGCTAGCCAGAAATAGAAGCACGCTTTCGGTATCGCCGGCTGGCCCGGCCATCTCCCTGAATTGTTCGAAGCTCAAGAGCCTTCCCTTGGCGTCATCATAGCTCAGGCCGTATCCAAATTCACCTTCATTCTCAAGCAGCCGCACATCATTACGGTCATAAAACCAGCAGAGAGCGGGTGCACAGTAACCGTCGGAGACAAGGATTGTTTCCGGTTTAACCGCGGGTAGATTGTCCCGGAGAAAATTTCCCGGGGCTTTTCCTTCTTCAACCGCTTCAGGAAAAATATAGTTTGAAGCGAAGAGAATAAATACCGGGGCAGCACAAAAAAGGAAGAGTTTTTTCAGAGGCTTTTTTTGTCTGGCTGATAAGAACAGGCCGCCCGCCCAGATAAGAAGACCGTCCGCCGCGATAATCCATTTCCAGTTCTCCGACCGGTTAAAAAATCTCTGGACCGGAAATCCGATTACCTGGGAAAAGATCTGTCCGGCGGACAACATAATAAGTATTACCCCCAGAATTATGGCGCCGCCATTGAACATTTTTTTCTTTCCCCGGGCGAAATATTCAAAAATCCCCAGTGATATGATAATAATTAAGGGAGGGTAACAGGGCACGATATAAGTCATAAGCTTTCCTCGCGAGATGGAAAAGAGGAGGAAAGAAAAGAGGAGCCAACATGTCGTATAGCGAAGAAGCGGGTCACGGGGGAATCTCCTGGCCAGACCTGCTACTGCCGCCGGAAATAATACGATCCAGGGTAATGCTCCCCAGAGTATATTGGGAAGTAAGAACCATAATGGCTCGGGATGCTGGGGGTCACTGCTCATAAAGCGCTGGATGTGCTCGGTCCAGAAAAAATAATTCCAGAAATCGGATTCCCGGAGATGTATCATCAAGATCCAGGGAAGCACAATCAAGCCGGCGGATACCAGGGGTAGCCAGAAATACCTGACCAGTTCTCTTCCTCTGCGTTCCCAGAGCATAAAGGGAACGATCACAACGGCCGGAATCACAAAAGCGACAAATCCCTTGGTCAGGAAAGCCAGCCCGGCAGAGATGCCACCCAGAATCAGGTATCTGTTTTTTATCCCGGGTCGGTCTTTCTGATAGGCGAAAAAGAATGCGACCAGGGTCGCGGTTATAAATATGGAAAAGACGCTGTCAAGAAGATCGGTGATGCCGATCGCAAAGACCTCCAGGCAGGTCAGATAAGCCGCAACGGAAAGAAGCCTGGCTCGCCAACCGCGTCCGGAGCCGGTAAGAAGCAGGAAAATGATCAGCGCCGAGACTCCGGTGGCCAGGGCGGAGGGAAACCGAACGGCGAAGGTGTTTTCTCCGAACAGCCCTATCGCCACCGCGGTCAGCCAGTAACCGAGAACCGCTTTTTCGAAGTAGCGAATTCCATTGAGATGCGGAACGATCCAGTCTCCCGAGGCCAGCATCTCCCGGGGGATCTCGGCGTAACGGGATTCATCCGGGAGGATGAGTGGGCGGTTGCCGAGAGGAATGATGTAGAGCAGCAGGAACAGAAGGATGACGGCCGGGATGAACTTCTTCACGGCACATGTTTCCGGGGAAACGGTTTTCATTGTCATCAGCGGCAGCTCGAGCGTAGATGTCCGCCGCGAATCTTTGCGGGTATTCTCTGTATTTCCGGCAGTGCTTCGTGCATGCCGCCAACGATCTTGTTCTGGATTAATAAATCGTGTTCGAAGACTGAGTGATGTAATCCATTATAGTTTTTGGTAGGTAAAAATTATATGCGGCTGAATTTTACCATCCATAATGTACCGAAGCCGATAAAAAGAATATTTGGGATCCAGACGATCAGATAGGGATATGTCTTATAATTATCTGCGACAGCATCCGCGTAAGCGATAAAGATGTAAAAGAAAAAAATCAAAGCCAGGCTGAGAGCCATCCCGATCGTCTTCTCGCTGCGGTGGGCCTTGATGGCCAGGGGAATACTGATGAATATCAAGGAGAGGCAGGCCACCGCTAAAGAGAGTCGTTTGTGAAGTTCGGTAGTAAAATTTGAGATCTCCCCATGATTTTCATGCAAAATATCAACCGTTAGCTTCAGTTCATCCGGGGTCATGTCTTTCTTCCGCTCCGTGATAATTTCCTGCAGCAACTCTGTTTCCAGTATCAGATCGAGCCGTTTCTTCCGCAGTTCACCCCAGGTCATGTCTTTCTTCCGTTTGTCTTTATCCCGGACTAGACTCTCCTCGTAGAGTTCTTTCAAGCTGATCGGGTAACTAAACTCTCCGAAGGTGGTATGCGTTCTGATCTCCGGATTAGCCCTGTCGATGATCTCTTCCGCCGTTCCATCGTATAGTTTTAGGGTAAAACCTTCCCGGTCCCGGTCGAATTCAATCAACGCCCGTTTCGCGAAGATAGCGCTGGCCAGATCATCACCGTTATATTGATTGATCTGGACTTTGTACAAGACGCCGTCTTCCTTCTTGTCGAAGCTGATCGTATATCCCGGAAAGGTTATGATCTCTCCCGGTTGAAGAAGAACATCGGGATCCTGAAGGCAGAACTCGGCTTTCAGTTTTCGAATGGCGAATCCATAGGTTGGAATCACGGTATTCTGAAGATAGACACAGAACAGCATCAGAACAAACGCGAAGAAAAATACTGGAGCGGTGATAGGAAATAGACCGATTCCGCTAGCCCGCATCCCGGTGATCTCATTATCGGCCGACAGTCTGCCGAATACAAGAATGGTTGCCGTCAAGATCGCCATCGGGATCGCGTATTCAAGGAGACCGACAACCAGGAAACCGAAGAACCGAAGGATCAGGATAGGATCCATGCCCTTGAGAATGAGATCGGCGACCTTGATGAGGTTGCCCAGACAGAGAATCCCGGTGAGAACCAGGAGGGTGATAAGGAAGGTTCCCGCTACGCTCTTTCCGATATATCTCTGAATTATCTTCATAAAACCGAAAATATATCATACCGCCCTGCCCCCCCCAAGTCAATTTGCGTTCAGGTCCGGAAACGGTTGCGCGAAGGAAAAAATCCTTGAGAATGGATACACCCTTGACTATAGTGTCCTCAATTATGACGCGTGCCGGGAACTCGGCGAACAAGCGAGGTGAGAATGAAAACCGTGGAAAAACGGATTATTATTCGAAATGTTTACCCGGAACTGGCTGGCGGTCGTTACCCGATCAAGAGAGAAGTAGACCGTCCGTTGGTTGTGACGACCGATATCTATGGCCCCCGGACCATTGAAGCCTCCCTCTTGTTCAAGAGAATGTATCCGGAAGAATCCGACTGGTCGTCCGTCCCCATGTCCCAAACCGGCGCCACCCGCTATCAAGGAGAGGTTCTCTTCTCCCCGGAGGGGATTTATCTATATTCAATTGAGGCCCGGGCCGCCGCCGGTAAAAGGACGCGCTATCATCTCGACCTGGAAGTTTACGTGGAACCGGCCCGGGCGCGGTTCGCGGCCTGGTACGAGATGTTCCCCCGTTCTCAGGGGACGGTGAAAGGGAAGCACGGGACCTTTAAAGACGCGGAGAGACGCATACCCGATATCAAGCGGATGGGTTTTAGCGTCATCTACCTCACCCCCATCCACCCGATCGGAGTGACCAACCGCAAGGGAAGAAACAACAGCCTGAAGGCCAAGCGCGGCGATCCCGGGGTCCCCTGGTCGGTCGGGAGCAAGTTAGGAGGACATACCGCCATCAATCCGGAATTGGGGACTCTGAAGGATTTTCACCATTTCATAAAGGCGGCCGGGAAGACGGGGATTGAGATCGCCTTTGACTTTACCAGCAACTGCTCGCCGGATCATCCCTGGATCAAGGAGCACCCGAACTGGTTCTTTCATAACCCGGACGGGACCATCCGCTACGCCGAGAACCCACCGAAAAAATACCAGGATGTCTGTCCCCTGAACTTCAACCCGACTGACCGGGAAGAGATGTGGGAGGAGATCAAGAAGATCTTCATCTTCTGGATCGAGAACGGCATCAAGACGTTCCGGGTGGATAATCCGCATACCAAGCCGCCCGCGTTCTGGGAATGGCTGATCCGGGAGGTGAAGGAAGTCTATCCGGAGACGGTCTTTCTGGCGGAGGCGTTTACCAATTACGATAAGCTGGAAGAACTGGCTCTCGCCGGGTTTTCACAGTCGTACGGATATTTTACCTGGCGTAACGAAAAGAATGAGTTGATCGAGTACTTTACCAAGCTCACCGGCACTTACCTGAAAGAATTTTTACGGATGAACCTGTTTGTCAATACCCCTGATATCCTCTCCGAGATTCTTCAGAAATACGGGAAGCCGGCGTTCAAGATGAGGCTCGCGCTCGCCGCCACCCTCTCTTCCGTCTTCGGGATGTATAGCGGATATGAACTCCTTGAGAATGATCCGCTAATCCCCGGAAAGGAATCCTACCTGAATTCGGAGAAGTATCAGATTAAAGTGCGCGACTGGGATAAAGCGGGAAATATCAAAGACTATATCGCAACTTTGAACCGGATCCGGGAAGAGAATCCGGCCCTCCACTATTACGGCAATCTTCGTTTCTTCAGCTCGACCGGCGCGAATATTCTCTGCTACGGCAAGATATCGCCCGATGGGAAGAACCGGATCCTGGTGGCGGTCAATCTTAATCCCGGCGGCTCTCAGACCGGCCGGATCACGGTCCCCGTGGAACTTTTCGGCATCTCATCTGATGAGGAGTATACTATCCGCAACCTTATTACGGAAGAAGATATGATCTGGAAGGGGAGGGAGCAGTATATTACTCTGGATCCGAAGGTTGAGCCGGCCGCGATCTTTCGTATAGAGTGAATTGGAATTTCAAAAAACCGCGGATTAAACGGATTAAACGGATTATTTTTTCTTTAATCAGCATAATCCGCTAAATCCACGGTTAAATAAGTTGCCCGAACGAAGTGAAGGCTATGTTCTAAAAGGAGTTCACATGAAAGTTACTTTTATTACCAAGGAGTATCCACCCAACGTCTATGGCGGAGCCGGAGTCCATATCCGTGAACTGGCCCGATGTCTCGCCGAGATGATGGAGGTTGATGTCCGTTGTTTCGGCGACCAGCATCTGGATCGGGGCAATCTGCGGGTTACCGGCTATCAACCGGAGCCGAAACTGCACTGCCCCGATCAGCCGAAGTTCGATTCTCTCTTCAATACGATCTTTACCGATCTATTGATCTTGATGAACCGGATCGATGCCGACGTAGTCCACACTCATACCTGGTATGCTCATCTGGCGGGTTTTCTGGCCAGTCGGCTCTACCAGGTTCCCTATGTTGCCACCAGCCACAGCCTGGAGCCTCTGCGTCCCTGGAAAGTCGATCAATTGGCCGAAGGGTACTATGTCAGCGCCTGGATCGAGAAGGTGGGACTTGAAAACGCGGACCGGGTGGTGGCCGTCTCTCACATGATGAAGGAAGATATCATCAATAATTTTAAGGTCGATCCGGACCGGGTGGTGGTGATCCATAACGGTATCGATCTGAAGAGATGGAACCGGCGCCCTCTCAGTCCGGAACTCCGGGATCGTTACGGCATCGCGGAAGATTATATCCTCTTTGTCGGCCGGCCCACCGCCCAGAAAGGGATGGAGTACCTGATCGACGCCGCCGATGATATTCCGGTTCAGGTAGTCTTTGAAGCTGTGGGGGCTGATACCAAGGACTATGAGGACCGGATGATGGAGAAGGTTAAGGGGAAGAAGAACATCGTCTGGATTCATGAGAACCTGGGAGATGAAAAGAATGTTGAGCTCTATTCATCGGCCCGAATTTTTGTCTGCCCATCGGTCTACGAGCCGTTTGGGATCATAAATCTGGAGGCTATGGCCTGTGATACACCGGTGGTGGCCAGCGCGGTCGGGGGGATCAAGGAGGTGGTGATCCCGGATGAGACCGGGATTCTGGTCGATCCCGGCAGTTCGGAGCAGATCGCCGCGGCCGTTGATAAGCTTCTCGATAACCCGGAAATGGCTGTTACCATGGGCAAGAACGGCCGCCGCCGGGTAGAGAAATATTTCAGCTGGGAGAGGATCGCGGATCAGACCAGAGAGATGTATGAGAGTCTGCTCAAATAACCCGGATAACGCGATCCCGCAATCCTTCGTTCTCCGTTGCCGGGACGAAAATCTCCGGGCATGAACCGTCAATCTCCTCTCTCTTCGGGATGGAATAAAGAAGATCTCCTGAAAGTGAAAAGCGCCCGTTCTATCCTCACGGTATTGCCGGTAATATTAGGCGCTTACGCGCTGATCATCTTCCTTTACGCCGGTAGGTTCAACTACAACTTCACCGGCTTCGCCTGTATCGGCTCCCGGTTCGCCTCCCCGGCGCTGGTCTCTTCCGGGGCCGTGATCATCCCCGGGAGCCGGGGCTATGACGGGCAATTTTTCTTATATGCCGCCCGTGACCCTTTGATCACAAAAGACGGGTGGAAGTATATGGATGCGCGGGCTTATCGCTACCAGCGAATCCTCTATCCCGGGCTGGCCGCCCTTCTGGCCCTGGGGCGCCCCGTTCTCATTCCCTATACCCTAGTCCTGGTCAATCTCGCCTCGATCCTCCTGGGCAGTTTCTTCGTCCTCCGGTGGCTTCAGAGAGAAGGGTTGAGTTCCTGGTATGCGGCTATCTACGGCCTCTTCAGTGGATTAATCCTCTGTCTCCTTCGTGATCTTGCCGGCCCGGTGGCGATGGCCTTTCTGCTGGGCGCTCTTTATTATTATTCCGCCCGTCGTTTCTACCTCGGGGCTCTCTTCTTTGCCGGAGCGATTCTGGCCCGGGAGGTGGTGATCATCGTGCCCATTGTCTTTCTTGTCTTCGATCTCTTCTTCCGCCACACCAGGAGAGGAGCGAGAGCCATCATCCTCTCGTTCGGTCCTTTTCTTATCTGGAGTGGCTATGTATTCTTTCGTTTTCGAGACTTCTCCTGGAGGGGGGGGGTGGGTAATT
>JAVCDH010000045.1 GCA_030765805.1 Candidatus Euphemobacter frigidus | reverse complement strand
CTGGGGATGCTCTTCGCTTCCCCTTCCACCCGAACTCGTCTTTCTTTTTCCACCGGGATCGCCCAGCTGGGAGGGGTCGGCCAGATCTATAACCCCCAGGAACTCCAGCTGGCCCACAAGGAGACCTGGAAGGATACCGGGGAGATGATCTCCCGCTTTCTTGACGGTTTCGCCATCCGACTTTATAACCTGAAAGCTCAGATGGGGGCGGAGAGCTATGAATACGGAGATGCCCGCAAGGTCCTGCGTGGTCTGGCGGAGACGGCCCGTATCCCGATTATCAATATGCTGGACGACAAGGAGCACCCCTGCCAGATTATGGGCGATATTCTGACGATGATGGAGAAGTTCGGCGCCGACTATAAGAAGAAGAAAGTGGTGATGGGCTGGGCCTATGACGACCGGGCCAAGTCCCCGGGGGTGCCTCAGACCATGGCCATCGCCGGCGGGATTTTAGGAATGAACATCACCCTGGCCTACCCACCGGAAAAAGGCTGTTATGACATCGATCCCGAGTATCTGGCTTTTGCTCAGAAGGCCGCTAAGGCATCGGGGGGATCGATAACCGTGGAGAACGATATCTGGAAGGCAGTGGGCGGCGCCGACGTGATCTACTGCAAGAGCTGGGCCCGCAAGCCCGAAGTTCACGCCGAGAAAGGCCCGCGCTACGCTGAAGACTGGTGTATTTCCCATCGGCACTTCGAAAGGGCCAATCAACAGGCGGTTTACATGCACTGCCTCCCCGCCAAGCGTAATAAAGAGGTCACGGATGCTCTGATCGATGACCCCGCAATCTCTATAGTCAATGACGAGGCGGAAAACCGCCTGCATGTTCAGAAGGCGATCATGGCATTGGTTATGTAATGACCAGACGGGGCAAATGCGTTATTAGCGTCATGGCAGGTTAGCCTCTGGCCGTCTCGGAGGATGGATCCCGACAGGTAACTAATCCAGAACAATTGGCAGCTAAATCGAAGGTAAATAAAAACAGAAGGAGAAAGGATGAAAGAGACGGACATTGGAATAGCAGGCACCGGCTTTTATGTCCCGGAAAAAGTATTAACCAATGCCGATCTGGAGAAGATGGTCGACACCTCGGATGAGTGGATCATTAAACGCACGGGAATCAGGGAACGGCGGATCTCAGGTCCGGAAGAGACGGTCTCCTCCATGGCTGAGATCGCTTCCCGGAAGGCCCTGGAAGCGGCCGGGGTGTCCCCCCAGGATCTGGACCTGATAATTATGGGCACTTTTACCCCCGACAACCCTCTCCCGGCTGCCGCCTGCCTCCTCCAAGCCCGGCTGGGAAATGACCACGCCCCCAGCTTCGACCTTTCGGCCGCCTGCTCGGCGTTCCTCTACGGCCTGGAACTTGGCCAAAAGCTCTTATCCTCCGGCGCCTACCAAAACGCTTTGATCCTGGTTTCGGAGAAGCTCTCGACGGTGGTTAACTGGGAGGATAGAGATACCTGTGTTCTTTTCGGCGACGGCGCGGGAGCGGCGGTTATAACCCACGATGCCGGAAGAGGACATATTCTGGACTGTTATATAGGCGCTGACGGAAGGAAGGCTCAACTGATGGAGATCCCCGCCGGGGGGAGTGCTCTCCCGATGACTCATGAAGTTCTGGATCAAAAACTTCAATATCTGAGAATGGAAGGGAGGGAGACCTTTAAATTAGCGGTCTCCTCTATGGTTTCGGCATCTAAATTGGTCCTGGAAAGAAACGGCTACACGGCCGATGACATCACCTGGCTTATTCCTCATCAGGCTAATTTAAGAATTATGAAAGCCGTCGCCAAGGGCTTGAAACTCCCGGTGGAAAAAGTATATATCAACGTGGATCGGTTCGGCAATATGTCCGGAGCCACTATCCCCATCGCCTTGGCCGAGATGGCTCAAAAAAATATTTTAAAAAAAGGCGATCTCGTTTTAATGGTAGCTTTCGGAGGAGGACTTACCTGGGGAGCGTCTTTGATCAGATGGTAGTCAAGGATAATTAAGGAGATATTTATGAGCAAGATAGCTTTTGTCTTCCCCGGCCAGGGATCCCAGTATGTAGGGATGGGCCGGGAGCTTATCAAGACCGAGATTGGGGAGAGATTATTCTCTCAAGCCGATGAGGCACTGGGTTTTTCCCTCAGCGGTCTATGCCTGGATGGTCCCGCGGAGGAGTTAATCCAGACATATAATACCCAACCGGCCATTCTCACCGTAAGCACGATTGTCTTCGAGATACTCAAACAGCGAGGAGTTCAGCCCCTGATGGTGGCCGGCCACAGTCTGGGGGAATACAGCGCGCTTACCGCCGCCAATGCCTTATCTTTTCCCGACGCCGTACAATTGGTAAGAATCCGCGGTCAGTTGATGTACGAAGCCACTAAAACCATTGAGGGAGGAATGGCCGCCATTATCGGTCTTTCCGCTCAAGCCGTAGAAGAAATATGCCGGCAAGCAAGTTCCGCCGGCAGCGTTCAGGCGGTAAACTATAATTCCCCCGTTCAGACAGTTATTTCCGGCGAGAAAGCCGGCATCGACAAAGCCATCGAGCTGGCCCGGAACCAGGGTGCGAAGCGAGCCATTTCCCTGCCGGTAAGCGCCCCCTTCCATTCTTCCCTGATGAACCCGGTGGCGCATGAATTCCAACCGAAACTGGAGAGAGTAGAAATTAAGGATAGTTCAGTGCCGGTGATAGCCAACTTCACCGCCCAACCCGAAACCAAAGCGGGAGACATTCGTTGGAACCTTATCAAGCAGGTCAATGGTCCCGTGCGCTGGTCGGATTCCGTTCAGTCCATGATCCAGCAGGGGATTGACACCTTCGTTGAGGTCGGTCCGGGTAAAGTTCTGACCGGCCTGATGCGAAAAACCAACCGGGAGGTAGCCTGTATCCCGGTGGAAACCCCGATATCGATCGATGAGATGGTCGAGAAGTTAAAATAGAACATTAATTGAGTAAAGTTTAATGCAGTTAAAAAGGAGGTTTAAGATGGAAGATGTCAGCAAAAAAGTAAAGGATATCATCGTGGAGCAACTGGGAGTTAACCCGGATGAGATCACCCCGGAGGCTTCGTTTATCGACGACCTGGGAGCCGATTCGCTGGATACGGTTGAGTTGGTAATGGCCCTGGAAGAGGGATTCGGGATTGAAGTCCCGGACGAAGACGCCGAAAAGCTCACCACGGTGGGCGGTGCGATTGATTATATCCAGAAGAACGTTGAAAAATAAGTTGCTAAGCTAAGTTCATTTTTAGGAAGTTTTGGAATAATTTCCAACTTGGACTCAAAAAAACAAGATAGTCATTATTTATAACTAAAATTAGCGGCGAAGCCGCAAATTTTATTGCATATTTCAAGGAGTAGTCATGAGTAAAAGAAGAGTTGTCGTAACCGGAATAGGTATTGTCTCTCCGGTCGGAAATACGGTTAATGAATTCTGGGATTCACTATCCCATGGCAGGGGGGGCATCGGACGTTTGACGGCTTTCGATGTCTCTCCCTTTACATCTCAGATGGGGGGCGAAGTTAAGGATTTTGATCCCGGCCGATATATGAATCCCAAGAAGGCGAAGAGAATGGACCGCTTCTGTCAGCTGGGCGTAGCCGCCGCCGGGATGGCCCTGGAAGATTCCGGCCTGGAGATGGAGAAGGAAGATCCCACCCGGATCGGGGTCTTCGGGGGTTCAGGGATAGGGGGGTTAACCACCATCGAACAACAGTATAAAATCATGTTGGAGAGAGGTCCTTCCCGGGTCTCCCCGCTGCTGGTTCCGATGATGATTATCAATCTCCTGCCGGGGCAGATAGCTATGCTCTTCGGTTTAAAGGGTCCGAACCTCTCCATCGTCACCGCCTGCGCGACCAGCAATCATTGCCTGGGAGAAGCCCTCTGGTGTATCCGAAACGGGAGAGCCGATGTCATGGTCGCCGGGGGAGCGGAAGCTTCCACCACCGAGCTGGGGTTGGCCGGATTCTGCTCGATGAGAGCTCTCTCCACCCGGAACGACCAACCGGAAAAGGCCTGTCGTCCCTTCGATAAGGAGCGGGACGGTTTTATCATTGCGGAAGGAGGCGCTATGCTGATCCTGGAAGAACTGGAACACGCCCGGAAGCGGGGGGCAAGAATCTATGGGGAAGTCGCCGGATATGGAGCTTCCTCCGACGCTCATCATCTGACCGCCCCGGCACCGGGAGGAGAAGGAGCGGCGCGCTGTATGAAAGCGGCTCTGGATGATGCCGGAATCTCTCCCCCGGATGTCGATTATATCAATGCTCACGGAACTTCCACCCCGCTGAACGACAAGTTTGAAACAATGGCCATCAAGACCGTCTTCGGCGATGACGCCGAAAAAGTCCCGGTCAGTTCCACCAAGTCCATGACCGGGCACCTCATGGGCGCGGCGGGAGCCCTGGAAGCCGCGGCCTGCTTACTGGCCATGAATAATCAACTGCTGCCGCCGACGATAAACTACGAATTCCCGGATCCGGAATGTGACCTTGATTACGTCCCTAATCAGACCCGGGAAGCCGAGATAAAGATCGCGCTCAGCAACTCGTTCGGTTTCGGCGGCCATAACGCAACGATTATTTTAAAGAAATTTGAATAATTGTAAGCAGGAGGCGGGGGGGAGATACAAGATAAGAAAACACTTATAGGAGTGTCATGAAGAAGGACCCAAAGGAAGTATTAAAAAATACGATCAAACGTTGTAAGGAGCGAGATATCATTATCCCTACTTATGAACAGATGGCGAATCCGGAAAAGATCCCCGCCGGAATAAAGAAGGAGCTGAAAGATATCGGTCTGTGGGATCTTCATCCCAGAAATCTCTTCCGGATCACCTGGAAGAACGAACCCGTACCGGCCGGAGGAGGTTATGGGGGGGTTAATTATCTGGAAATACCACGTGAACTCACCGGAGTAAGGGCCCGGATATTTATGCTGATCGGCAAGTATTTTCCCACCGGTGCCCACAAAGTGGGAGCGACATTCGGTCCTCTGGTGGAGAAAATGGTCCGGGGCGAGTTCGATCCCACCACCCAGAAGGCGCTTTGGCCCTCGACCGGGAACTATTGTCGGGGGGGAGCTTATGACGCTTATCTTCTGGCCTGCCCCTCGATCGCGGTCCTCCCGGAAGGGATGTCGCGGGAGCGGTTCGATTGGCTGGAAAAAGTCGGCTGCGAGATCTATGCTACTCCAGGTTGTGAGAGTAACGTGAAGGAGGTCTACGACAAGACGAAAGAACTCAAAATGAAACGGCCGGACGAGATCGTGGTTTTAAACCAGTTTGACCAGATAGGCAACGCGATCTGGCACTATGTCTGCACCGGTCGGGCGATGGAAGAGATATATTATCAAGAGAGGAGAGGGAAAGAAAAGCTCCGTGCCATCTGTCTAACCCAGGGATCCGCCGGGACACTGGGGAGCGCCGAATATCTGAAAGAGCAGTTTCCCGAGATCAAGGTGGCGGCCTCGGAAGCTCTCCAGTGCCCGACCTTGCTTTACAACGGATACGGTGGCCACCGGATCGAAGGTATCGGCGACAAGCATGTTCCCTGGATCCATAACATCAAGACCATGGATATGGTAGTAGATATCGATGACCAGAACTGTATGGATCTGCTCCGCCTCTTTAACGAGCCGGCTGGCATGGACTATCTTAAGAAGAAGGGAGTTGACCCCAATGTGGTGGATCAGCTGAATCTGCTGGGCATCTCTTCAATTGCCAACCTGCTTGGTTGTATCAAGATGGCGAAATACTATGAGATGAATGATGATTCAATCATAGTAACCGTAGCTACCGATTCGATGGATATGTATAAATCGCGGCAGGCGGAAGAACAGGAATTGCACGGTGACTACACCGAGATGAAAGCGATCCTGGATTTTGAAAGATCATTGATGGCCCAGTCGATTGATTGGATGAAAGAGTTGACCTATTGGGACAAGAAGCGGATGCATAACCTTAAGTACTTTACCTGGATCGAGCAGCAGGGCAAACAACTGGAAGAGCTCAACGCTCAGTGGTACGATGACAATTACTGGACGGAGCAATTTCACGCCTACGAGCAGTGGGATGAGTTAATCAAGGAGTTTAATGAAAAGACCGGGCTTATAAAGAAATACCAATAAACCGGTACCTCGTTAAGGCTTACGAGTTAAAGCTACTAAAGTTATATATCAGACCAATCCAAAGGGATTCCGTGAAAAAAATGCGCACTGACATTATAAATCCGGTGGAATGGATTCAAAACCACCCTGGCCGCGATCGAATCGGAACCGAATACGTAAACCCGAGCATCCCTCCCGGCATCTCGACTATCACCAAACGGTTTCACCGACAGATTCCCGGCTACCGCGTGAGTCCGCTCAAGGGGCTCGATAACCTGGCGGCAATGTTGGGATTGGGAGGGATCTGGGTTAAGGACGAATCACAGCGACTCGCCCTTAACTCGTTCAAGGTCCTGGGCGGATCATTCGCTATCTACCGCTATCTTCAGTCCCGCCTCGGCGCTCAGGGACGGGAGATGAGCTTTGCCGAACTTACCTCACCGGAGACAAAGGCGAAGATTGGACATTTAACCTTTGCCGCCGCCACCGACGGCAATCACGGCCGCGGCGTGGCCTGGGCCGCTCGGGAACTCGGTTGGAAGTCGATCATTTATGTTCATCAGGCAACTTCACCCGCCCGGATCAAGGCGATTGAGGACTATGGAGCGGAGGTGAAGATCATCCCCGGAACCTATGATGACGCCGTTCGCCTGGTAAATTTCGACGCTGAAAAGAACGGCTGGCAGGTTATCTCGGACACCTCATGGAAAGGATATGAAGAAATACCGGCATGGGTCATGCAGGGATACACGACCATGTTCGCCGAGGCCCAGGAAGAGCTCGCCGGCCAGGGGATTGTGAAGCCCACCCATATCTTCGTTCAGGCGGGCGTGGGCGCGCTCGCCGCGTCCCTGATCGGGTTCTACAAGGGTCTTTTCGGGTCGAATGCCCCTGTTTCGGCGGTAGTGGAACCGATGAAGGCCGCCTGTATCTTCAATTCGGTGAAGGCGGGGGACGGAAAACCTCACTATTTCGAGGGGGAACTCGACACCATTATGGCCGGGCTTGCCTGCGGCGACCCGAGTCCCATTGCCTGGGAGATACTACGGGACCACGCGGATTTTTTCCTATCCTGCCCGGATTACGTCGCCGCCAAGGGGATGCGGGTCTACGGAGTGCCGTTGCGGGGAGACCCTTTTATTGTCTCCGGAGAATCGGGAGCGGTAACCCTCGGAGCGCTTATGTATATTATGCAGAACCCGGAACTCCGGACCTTGAAAAAACTGCTGAATCTCGGCCCGGATTCCCAGGTTCTGCTTTTGAATACCGAGGGGAATACTGATCCCTTCTATTTCCGCCAAGTAGTTTGGGAAGGATCGGAGCCGGTCCCGGAGAAATACCGGGCCATTTGAGAACCGACCGCCTGCTATAGGCAGCGAAGTTGTCCTCCCCCATTTCATCATGTTAGCAAAAAGGGAGGCAATAAATGCCTCCCTTTTTTGCTAACTCCCCGGACAAGTCAATAGGCAGAACTTTTCGAGCCATATTCCGGTTACCGCTTGACCGGATAGGGAAAAAGACGGCCAAACGTAAACCATCCAGGACCTATCGGAACCCGGTCTTTCTTGCCCTTGAATGGAAAAAGATGCTCGAGAGCGGGGATTATGCCTCTCAAACCGAACTGGCCCGGTATTTGGGCATCTCCCGGGCCAGGGTCAATCAAATGCTCCGGCTGATGAAACTACCCCCGAAAATCCAGGAATCCGTGATTCGGATGGGGGATCCCTTGCCCTCCCGAAAGATCACCGAACACAGGTTGAGAACACTACTCTCCTCAACCCAAGTGGAATAGAAAGGGGCGGCCCCCCGAACCGGGGGGGCGCCCCTTTCCTTCTCGAAGAATCCGACTGTTTACCTCGTCACCGGAATATCTCCCGATCCGCCGAAATAAGCCCGGGTTACACCCTTTATAGCCCAGAGACCGCTGGTACCGTCTCAGTCGTATCCAGGTGGGAAGGACGCCGAGTAGCCGTCAACTCGCTCCCCTACCCTGCCTCAGGATGGGGATTCTGGCTGTTGGGAAGGGCGCCTGCCTCGTGAAATGCTTTAGCCTCATTCATGGAGTCTGCCTGTTAAATATTTTTCATCCCGCCGACCGGAGGGTCGGCGGGATGAAAAAAGTCAAAATGTCAAAAGCACGGCTACTCGCCGCCGCGGACGGCACAAACATAGCAGTTGCTGATCTTATTGTCGTCGACCACGAAGCCGTAGTTGAAACGCACGACCCAGGCGCCGGAGAAACCGGAGTCGCCCGTAGTCGAGGACCAGTAGGAGTCCGACTTGGTGTTTACGAAGTACGTGGTATCAATTGAGGGGACAGCAGTTCCGTAATCAACTATTGACTGGAGTTCCTTAGCATTCGGGAGCCTCCAGTCGTCATAGCCGGCGAAGGTCAGATTATTCGCCCATTCAATTGCTGAATACCAATCAGTCTGGTCTCCCCAGTTGCAACCCTCTTCATCTCCATCCGAGGCCCACATCAGACCGGTGTTGTGGTCAATGGTGACCAAGTCCCCGCTGTTAACTTCAGTATGGTAACTGAAGGCCGCTCCCGCCTGGTAATATCCGTCGTCGCCGATATCGTAGGAGGTCATCTGCCCGGTCTGCGGAAGCCCGCCAGCGGCCCTGCCCGGAGGAATGGCCGTGTCAGCGGAACCCCCGAAATAAACCCGGGTGACGCCTCTGGCCGCCCAGAGTCCGGAAGAAGCACGAAATATCCCCGCATCGAACTTCCCATCGCCGTTATAGTCCCCCGGCATTGCCGTGTCGCTGGATCCCCCGAAATACATCCGGGTAACCCCCCGCACGGCCCAGAGCCCGCTCGCCTTCCGGAAGATCGCTATCTGATCCGGGCTGCCGCCGCTGTAATCGCCCGGGACGACGCTGTCGCCAGTGCCCCCGAAATAGACCCGGGTCACCCCCCTCACCGCCCAGAGTCCGGAGTTCTCCCGAAAGATGGCGATATCCCCTATCCCGTCCCCGTCGAAATCGGCAGCCGGGCAAACCAGGCCCAGACTCAATCCCAGTACTGCAACTAAAACCATTGCCCCTCTCTTCATATCCTCACTTCCTTTTTGAT
>JAVCDH010000022.1 GCA_030765805.1 Candidatus Euphemobacter frigidus | reverse complement strand
TGGCGGAGCTGGAAATATTTTATCAGAAGGTGATTGAGGACGATCTGGAATTCTTTGATCTTACCCCCGACTACGCGCTGGGGTTTGACGCATTCTTGAAATATCTGGGAACCGGGCATCGGTTTCCCTATATCAAGGGTTGTGTGACCGGCCCGATTACTTTCGGGCTCAGCATCACCGACCAGGACCGCAAGCCGTCGCTCTATTATCCGGAATTGTTCGACGCGATAACCAAGACCATGGCTTTAAAGGCCCGCTGGCAGATCAAAAAGTTAGCGCCATTCTGCGAGCGGGTGATCATCTTCATTGATGAGCCGTACATGGCATCGGTCGGCTCGGCTCTGGTCAGCCTTCAGATTGATGAGGTGATCGAGAAATTGAATGAGGTTATCGCCTCTATTCACCAGGAAGGAGCGATCGCCGGAATCCATTGCTGTGCCAATACCGACTGGTCGATCCTGTTGGGAACAGGTATAGATATATTGAGCTTCGACGCCTTTGGTTACGCGAAGAACCTGCTCCTCTATGTCGGACAGATCCGGGAGTTCTTCGACCGGGGCGGCTGCCTGGCCTGGGGGATAACTCCTTCCACGGATGATATAGACCGGGAAGATACTTCATCTCTCTGGGGGCGGCTGATGGCCTCCTGGAAGAAGATGGAAGAAGATGGATTCTCCCGCCGGGAGCTGATAGACCGGGCCTTGATCACACCGAGTTGCGGAATGGGGACGGTAACTGTGGAGCAGTGCCGGAAGATTTCGAAGATTAACTATGAAATATCCGAGCGAATTAAAAATAGATAGATTATCCGGGAAAAAACAGTGGCAACGATTATCGGCATTTGCGGCAAAGGCGGGGTAGGGAAGACCAGTCTCACCGCCCTCCTCGTGAAATACTTACTTTCGAAAGGAACACTCCCACTCCTGGTTGTCGATGCCGATCCCAATGCCAACCTGGGCCGGGTTCTGGGCATCACTCCGGAAGGTGATATCGGTACCATCTGTGATGATCTGCTGGAGGAGACGAAGAAGAATCCCGGAAGTTTGAGCAAGCCTGAACTGCTCCGGATTGGGCTGGAGGAGAGCATAGCGGAGGAAGATGGTTATGATCTGATCACCATGGGAAGGCCGGAAGGTCCCGGCTGTTACTGCTATCCAAACCAGGTCTTGCGGACTATTCTGCAGACCATCTCCAATCAATACCCGGTCATGGTGGTAGATAACGAGGCGGGGCTGGAGCACCTCAGCCGCCGTCTTCTTCGACGGCTGGATCTCCTGATTATCGTCTCCGGCCCCAGTCCCCGGGGACTGAGGACCGCCGCCCGGATCCGGGAACTGGTGCGGGAGCTGAAGATCGAAGCAAAAAACGAATATGTTGTCGTCAATCAGACCGGGGCCGACGGCACGGATTGGAACACACTCTCAGAGCCTCTGGGATTCTCTCTCTCCGGGACGATTCCCCGGGATCCATTAATTGAAGAGTATGACCTGGAAGAGCGTTCGCTCCTCGCCCTTCCCGATACATCTCTCGCTCTTCAAGCCGCGTTCGCGTTCTTTAAAAGAGTGATTCCGCCCATCTCCTCAGGGCAGTGATATTATTTTTCTGCCCCGATTAGTGCTTCGGGGCGGGGCGAAAAAATAATAGTTGTATATCTTAATCAAATGTTTATAAATTTGCGAATGAAGTGAGCTAATTTATATTGGACAGAAGCCAAGAAAAAATAAAAGAACTCCTCTACGACTTCCGTCGTTACTTCGATCAATTGAAAGAGGAGGGAGTAGAGTACGCGGAGACAACCCATCTCCCAGGCACCGGGGAGAGAGGAACCGGTAGCGGTGGTCATTCGTCCGCCGCCGTCCGGCTAAGATCCAGCCGGAAACAAGAAGGGGTGTTATCCTCCGGGGAGCGATTCCGGGCTCTGGTAGAGACAATTCTGAAATGTAAGAAGTGTGGCCTGGCCTCGACCCGAAAGTGCGTCGTTCCGGGAGAGGGAGGGAACAAACGAAGGGTACTCTTTGTCGGGGAAGGGCCGGGGGCGGAAGAAGATCGGTTGGGCCGGCCCTTCGTAGGACGCTCCGGGCAACTGCTCGACAAGATCCTGGCCTCGATCTCTCTCAGCCGGCAGGACATCTATATCACTAACATCGTAAAGTGCCGCCCCCCGGGAAACCGCGATCCTCAGGCCGATGAAGTCATTGCTTGCTGGCCCTACCTGGAAGAACAGATCAAGCTCCTCAAGCCCCGGGTCATCGTGACTCTGGGATCTCCGGCGGCCAAGACCCTCCTTAATACCAATACCGGGATCGGAATGCTCCGGGGACGATTTCATGATTACCAGGGAACCCCGCTCCTGCCTACCTATCATCCCGCTTACTTGCTCCGTTCCTATACCCTGGAGAATCGGAAGAAAGTCTGGGAGGATATGAAGATGCTCCGGGAGTTTTTAGATGAAGACTGAATGTTAGATGAAAGAATGAATGCTCAACGATGAATAAAGGAATGAACGTTCAACGTTCAACGTTCAACACTCAACGTTCAATGTCGCCGGGAGAAAGCCGCTGGTAACCGATAATTGACAACTATTATTTTGAGTCAACCAAGTGTTACAATAAAAATATTTAATCATATGGCAAAATAATGGATGCCAAGGATTACAACTTAGAAGATCGATTATTAGCGTATGCGGCGATGATTATTCGGTTGATTGAACGGTTGCCGAATACACGAACGGGGAATCATATCGCCGGACAACTTCTGCGCTCCGGCACTTCTCCCCTTCCAAACCATGGTGAAGCGCAAGCAGCCGAATCACCGCGGGACTTTATACATAAGCTTCAGGTCTGCTTAAAAGAATTACGGGAATCAAGAAGATGGCTTTTATTGATAAAAGAGTACCTCTGATTAAACCCGTTTCATCAGTTGACCAGGCTCTCAATGAGACCGAGGAATTAATAAAGATATTCTTTGCCAGTATTAAAACAGTCCAGAGAAAGCAAGCAATAAGGAAAAATTGAACGTCCAACGTCCAACGTTCAATCCGACCGGTTTTACATTGACGTTCAATTCGTTGAAAGTTGAGCGTTGAGCGTTGAACGTTGAACGTTCATCTTTTATTAATGATTTCTCCCCCTCAATGTATCGATAATCACCACGCCGAGGTGGTTCTCAATCTCCCGGTCGATCTCTGCCTGACCTACACGGTACCCGATAACCTGTCAGGGAAATTACAGGTCGGCCATAATGTCCTGGTCCCATTGGGTAGCAGGCGGGTGAACGGATTTGTTACCACTTTTCCCGCCCCGCCACCGCGACGGAGCGCCCGATCGGTTATCCGGATTCTCCTCTCCGATCCGTTCTTCGGGGATAACCTGGTCTCACTGATCCGCTGGGTCTCTCGGTATTACTTCTGTTCCTTTCCCCGGGCCTTCAAGACCGCGCTTCCCTCACCAATCCGGAAGAGCATGAAGTCGCCCCGGGTTTTATGGGCCGCGCCGGCTGTTCCCATGACCGAGATCCGGGAAGAGATGGAACGGCTGACCGGACGGGCTCCTCGCCAGGCCGCCATCCTCGGGGTACTGCTCAAACGGGGGGGGGCGATGCCGTCCGCCACCCTTTTGAAGACATCCGGCGCGCCCCGCAGTTCACTGAGCGCCCTTCAAAAGAAAGGTTTGGTTCTTCTCAGCCGAGAGGAGCGGCCCGCCGGGAGGGAAGAGGAGATTCTGCCGACCCGTCCTCTTCGGCTTAATGAGGAGCAGAGCATCGCCTTAAAACGGATCAGGGAAGAGATTGAAAAAGAGAGTTTCCGGGTCTTCCTCCTTCATGGAATTACCGGCAGCGGCAAGACCGAGATCTACCTCCAGGCAATCTCAACGGTACTTAAGAAAGGCAAGGGGGCTATTATTCTGGTCCCGGAAATATCCCTGACCCCCCAGACCGGGGAGCGGTTTCAGGCCCGCTTCGGCGACCGGGTCGTAATCATCCATAGCGCCCAATCCCCAGGTGAGCGTTACCGGGCATGGATGAAAGCCGCCTCCGGCCGGGCCCGGATTGTCCTGGGGCCGCGTTCGGCGGTCTTTGCCCCGATCAAAGAACCTGGTCTGATTGTTGTCGATGAAGAGCACGAGACCTCGTACAAGCAGTCCGCGATCAGCCCATTTTACCACGCCCGGGACGTGGCCGTGATGCGGGCCAAGCTCGAGGGGTGTCCGGTGATTCTGGGTTCGGCCACGCCCTCGGTCGAGAGCTACTATAACCAGGCGAAGGGGAAGTACACGCTCCTTTCTCTGAGGACCCGCCCGATGGCGGCGCTGCTCCCGGTGGTGAAGATCGTTGATATGCGGGTTGAGCGGGAGTATCACCGGGGTGGGGTCTCTTTCTCAAACATTCTCCTGGAAAAGATGAAGAAGGGTCTGGATGAGGGGAGACAGACCATCCTCTTTCTGAACCGGAGAGGGTTCTTTACCGTACTGGCCTGCCGGGCGTGCGGGTATGTCGCCCATTGTCCGCATTGCAGCGTCTCACTTACCTACCATAAGAAAACCCGCCGGCTGGTCTGTCACCTCTGCGGATATACCTCGCCCCCGCCGCGGCGCTGCCCGGTCTGTCAATCAGAAGATCTTGTCTTTGCGGGAAGGGGGACTCAGCGGATAGAGGAGCAGATCAAAAAGATTTTTCCTTCCGCCCGGGTCCGGAGAATGGATACCGATGCCGTTGGAAAGAGGGATTCTCATCGGAAGATTCTGGAGGAGTTCAAAGCCGGCCGGATCGATGTCCTGGTCGGAACCCAGATGATTGCCAAGGGCCTGGATTTTCCCAACGTGACCCTGGTGGGGGTGATCATGGCCGACACCGCCTTGAATCTGGCCGATTTTCGGGCCACTGAATATACCTTTCAGATCCTGACCCAGGTGGCCGGTCGGGCCGGGCGAGGGGAGTTGAAGGGGACGGTGATCGTCCAGACCTATTCTCCCCGCCATCCCGCCCTCCTTGCCGCCGTCCGGCAGGAGTATGAGTTATTCTTTCAGAGAGAGATGATCGGGCGCCGGGAACTGGGATATCCGCCGCTTAACCATTTTGTCAACCTGACGGTCCTCTCCCGGAACGAAGAGAAGAGTCTGCGGGTCTGTGAGCATCTTGCCCGTCTCCTCCGTCCCGGTCTGTCCGGAAGCGACGAGATACTGGGACCGGCCCCTCCACCGATCAACCGGATCAGAGGATGGTACCGTTATCAACTGATGATCAAGACGCGGGGGGTTGTCTCCACCCTCCGGGCCCTGCAGGCGGTTCTACCCGGTCTGGGTACTGCCCGGGACGTAAAGATCGAAGTGGATGTTGATCCGATCTCGATGCTATAATTTTTCCCCCGGCTTTTACGAAGGAAAAAAATTAACTTACCCAGGAAGAGAAAAATTATAAAAGCTTGTGGGGTCCGAACATTTCCGGGTAGAGTTCGGAGAAGCGGGTCTCCCGTACGGTTCCTTTCAAATTGGCGGCCAGGATCAGCATCTCGCCCCGATCGAACTCCGCCAGGCTCTGTCGGCAGATGGCGCAGGGAAAAGGAGGCGGATCGGCGTCGGTGACCACCGCCAGAGCCAGGAATTCTCGCTCCCCGGCTGCCACCGCCGCGGCCAACGCATTTCCCTCGGCGTGGGTGGTGGTAGTCAGGGCCGCGTTCTCTACGTTACAGCTGCTGTAATAATTCCCGCCGGCAGTGAGTACCGCCGCTCCCACCGTGTAGCCGCTGTAGGGGGCGTGAGCGTTCTCCTTTGCCTTCCGGGCCAGACGGATTAATTCGTCTTTCTCTTTGGGTGTAATCATAGCTTGATTCATCTGGGAATATTACCAGAAGTTCACGAAGATCACGAAGAAAAACTGAATAAAAAATTGGTTCAATCATATTCTTTGAACGGGCCATAATGACACATGTTTCTTATTATCTAGCCTTCCTGTGTCATAATTACTCAGCTATTTATCACACCAGCATAGTAATTTTTATATTAATATTTTACTATCCCTTTATATGTAAGCAGTTATAATAAATATTTTATTTTTCTGAATATTTATTGCAGATGGCACGCTAATTGCTTATTTAAGGTAGCCGACAAAAGTAATCCATCAAGTATCAAGGAGGAAAAATAAAATGCCTAAGGTGATCGGAATAGATTTAGGAACCACCAATTCATGTATGGCGGTAATGGAAGGGAAAGAGCCCAAGGTTATCCCCAACGCCGAAGGGAGCCGGGTCACCCCTTCCGTGGTTGCCTTTACCAAGACCGGTGAGCGTTTAGTGGGACAGCCTGCCAAGCGGCAGGCCATCACTAACTCGGTCAATACCATATTCTCAATCAAGCGCTTTATGGGGCGGAGATACGACGAAGTCGAGTCCGAGATCAAGCTGGTTCCCTATAAAGTAATAAAAGCCGAGAACGGCGACGCCCGCGTGGAAGTTGAGGGTAAAATCTACTCTCCCCCCGAGATCTCCGCGATGATCCTGCGGAAGTTAAAGCAGGACGCGGAAGCCAACCTGGGTGAGAAGGTGACCGGAGCGGTTGTTACTGTCCCCGCCTATTTCAACGATAGCCAGCGCCAAGCGACCAAGGACGCTGGCAAGATCGCCGGTCTTGAGGTTCCCCGGATCATCAATGAGCCGACCGCGGCCGCGTTGGCCTACGGCCTGGAGAAGAAGAAAGATGAGAAGATCGCCGTCTTCGACCTGGGGGGAGGCACTTTTGATATCTCGATCCTGGAGCTGGGGGAAGGCGTCTTCGAGGTTAAGTCCACCAACGGCGACACCCATCTGGGCGGTGATGACTTCGACCAGCGGATCATTGACTGGATCGCCGCGGAGTTCAAGAAAGATCAGGGGATCGACCTCACCCAGGATCCGATGGCCATCCAGCGGCTGAAAGAAGCCGCGGAGAAAGCCAAATGCGAACTCTCCAGCACCATGGAGACGGAGATCAACCTCCCATTTGTCACCGCCGACGCGGCCGGCCCCAAGCACCTCTCAATGAAACTGACCCGGGCCAAGCTGGATCAGCTCTGCGAAGATCTGATCGCGCGGACCAAGGGCCCCTGTGAAAAGGCGCTCGAAGATGCCAAGTTGAAGGCGGACCAGATCAACGAAGTAATCCTGGTCGGAGGCATGACGCGGATGCCCGCGGTCCAGGAGATGGTCAAGAAGATCTTCGGGCAGGAGCCACACAAGGGAGTCAACCCGGACGAAGTGGTCGCGATCGGCGCCGCCATCCAGGCCGGAGTACTGGCGGGAGACGTCAAGGATGTCCTATTGCTGGATGTGACCCCGCTCTCCCTGGGGATCGAGACCCTGGGTGGCGTGATGACGCGGCTGATCGACCGCAACACCACCATTCCCACCAAGAAGAGCGAGATCTTCTCCACCGCCGCCGACAATCAAACCCAGGTGGAGATTCACGTCCTTCAGGGTGAGCGCGAGATGGCCGCCAACAACCGGACTATCGGCAAGTTCCATCTTACCGGGATCCCCCCCTCGCCCCGGGGCATCCCCCAGATCGAAGTCTCTTTCGATATCGACGCCAACGGCATCCTGAACGTCTCCGCCAAGGACCTCGGTACCGGCAAGGAACAGAGTATAACCATTACCGCTTCCAGCGGTCTCTCGGAAGATGAGGTGGGGAAGATGGTGAAGGAGTCCGAGCAGCACGCCGATGAGGATAAAAAATTGCGGGAGGCGGTCGACGCCAAGAACCAGGGTGACGCGGCGGCATATCAGACCGAGAAGCTTTTAAAGGAGAACGAAGAGAAGATCAACGCGGATTCCAAAGCTAAGATCGAGGCCGCGATCGAGCGGCTGAAAGCTGCCTTGAAGAAAGAGGACACGGGTGAGATAAAGTCGGCTACCGAGGATCTCAATCAGGTCTGGCATTCGGTGAGCCAGGAGATGTACCAGCAGGCCACCGCCGCCGGTCAGGGGCCTCAAGGTACCCCCGGCGCCGGCCCGGGCGCCGGTCCCCAGGCGCCGCCGCCGGGAGCGGAAGAAGCCAAGACCCCGGAAGGCGAGGTGATCGACGCTGAGTTTGAGGTCGAAGACGAGGGCAAGAAATAAAAGGAGGTGGAAAGACAGACTGGAAAATTTTTCAAAGGATTCAGCAGTAAGCAAATATAATTGGCAGATAAGTTAAACTATTATTTTTCGAACTCCGATAAATTGGGGCGGGGAGAAATAATAAGAAAAACAATAAGAAGGAGGGAAGTGTATGAATATCCAACCATTGGGTGACCGGGTTCTGGTCCAGAGACTGGAGGCGGAAGAAACGAAGAAGGGAGGGATCATCATCCCGGAGACCGCCCAGGAGAAGCCGATGGAGGCCAGGGTGATTACGGTCGGTACCGGCAAGGTTATGGAAGACGGAACTAAGGTCGATTTCGAGATTAAGAAAGGCGACCGGGTCTTGATCGGGAAGTACTCCGGGACGGACATCAAGGTTGAAGATGTGGAATACCTGATCTTAAGTCAGGACGATATTCTGGCTATAATTAAGTAAGCAAATAAACAAAGGAGATAATCTATGACAGCAAAACAATTGAAGTTCGATGATGCCGCCCGCCAGGCAATTCTGCGCGGTGTGGAAGAGTTGAGCCGTGCGGTTAAGGTCACCCTGGGCCCCAAGGGGCGGAACGTTGTTCTGGACAAGAAGTTCGGCGCACCCACGATTACCAAAGACGGTGTGACCGTGGCCAAGGAGATTGAACTGGAAGACCCCTTCGCGAATATGGGCGCTCAACTCGTCCGGGAAGTGGCCTCCAAGACTAGCGATGATGCCGGTGATGGAACAACAACCGCCACTATTCTGGCCGAGAGCATCTACCGCGGCGCCTTGAAGAGTGTTACCGCCGGGTCCAATCCGATGGCTATCAAGCGCGGCGTGGAGAAGGCCGTCGAGGCCGTGGTCAGGGAGTTGCAGGAGATCAGCAAGAACGTGAGTGACGACCGGTCGGATATCACCGCCGTCGCCACCATCTCCGCCAACAACGACACCACCATCGGTGCCCGGATCGCCGAGGCGATGGACAAGGTTGGAAAAGACGGCGTTATCACCGTCGAAGAGGCGAAAGGGATTACTACCTATCTCAAGGTGGTGGAAGGGATGCAGTTCGATAAGGGATATCTCTCCCCGTACTTCATCACCGACGCCGACAACATGGAAGCGATTCTGGAAGATGCTTATATTCTTATCTTCGAGAAGAAGATATCCAATTTGAAGGATTTCCTCCCGCTCCTCGAGCAGATCGCCAAGACCGGCAAGGCGCTCCTGGTCATCGCCGAGGACATAGAGGGCGAGGCACTGGCCGCCCTGGTCGTCAATAAGATCAGGGGAACGCTTAAAGCCTGCGCCGTCAAAGCGCCCGGCTTTGGCGACCGCCGCAAGGCGATGATGGAAGATATCGCCATTCTGACCGGCGGCCGGTTGATCTCCGAGGACCTCGGGATCAAGCTGGAGAAGGTCACCCTGGAAGATCTTGGTGAGGCCAAGCGGATCTTGATCGAGAAGGATGATACCACAATCATCGAGGGCAAAGGGACCGCGGCCGATATCCAGGCCCGGGTCGGCCAGATCAAGAAACAGATCGATGATACTGACTCCGATTATGACCGTGAGAAGCTCCAGGAACGACTGGCCAAGCTGGCCGGCGGTGTGGCCGTGATCAACGTTGGTGCCGCCACCGAGACCGAGATGAAGGAGAAGAAGGCCCGGGTGGAGGACGCTCTCCACGCCACTCGCGCCGCGGTGGAAGAGGGGATCGTCCCCGGCGGAGGAGTTGCTCTTCTGCGTTGCATCGGTTGTCTCGACAAGGTAAAGGCGCCCGGTGACGAGAAGATCGGGGTGAAGCTGATCAGGAAAGCGTTGGAGGATCCGGCCCGGCAACTGGCTGATAACGCCGGTCAGGAAGGCGCGAACATCGT
>JAVCDH010000030.1 GCA_030765805.1 Candidatus Euphemobacter frigidus | reverse complement strand
TTGTTCTTATGCGCAAACCAGTGATTCACGGACTACAGCGGGCGGGCGGATGGAGACAAAGCGATCCTTGGAATAAAGATAGTCTTCACCGCTTTCGTCAACTATCCGGATCTCTCCATCTGCCCTGGCTTCCGCGTCAGGGATAACTTGATATATTTTGTGGCGCTCAAGGGACGCCAGATAATCTGAGTTATCCACGCAGACCACAAATCTTTTTTCTTTTTCATACATGATTAATCTTAAAAAGTAAAGCCCCAAGGTCGATTTCGAAAGCTTTAAACGGTTCGAAATGTCGCAAGGGGCACTTTTGAAGTTTTAAGTCTACCGGGTTAAACTACTCCCGCAAGTTCTCTTTGAGAGACTTCCTCCGGAGAGCTTTCTTGATCTTCGATAACTCCTTCAGCGGATACTTCTTCCTCCGGAAAGGAGATCTGCGAGCGATCACGGAACTCGTCGTAAGTGCTTTTAAAGTTTTTGATAAAATTAAAAAGCACCTCGTGATAAAAGCGGTCTATTCCCTCGTTGATTTTATCATCATCGTAAGGGGCCGCTAAATCACGGAGTTCCTGCAACAGATCATCGATCTGAAAGACAGCGTGTTTAATCCGGTCCGCGATCGGAGAAGTCGGATCCGCTAAAATCATAGAGAGATTCATATCCAGGGCCGACAAGTAACCGAGGATATCACCGAGTTTCAAATCCTGGTCGGAACCGGCTTCCATCCTGGAGATCTTACTGGTGTGACACCCCATGTGTTTAGCAACTTCAGTCTGAGTTTTCTCTCTGAGGAGTCTTTGAAGGATAAGTTGTTCTATCAACCTCCTGTTAGCGATTAGTTTTTCCACTCTCTCTTTAGCTGAAGGGTCGTCAAGAATATCGGCGGCCATTTCAGCGACAGAATGAGATATGCGTGCCATGATGTTTTCCCCCATACATTTCTGCGTTGGGTTATAAGTTACAAACTATTATTTTGCTTCGCGTATTTTTTTTACCAGCTTTTTAGCCTCATTGATGTCCTTGGATTGGCCCTCCTTAAATCCCATCCCAACAACATGAATAATTTTAGAGTCTTCATCGAAGTAGAGGTATATCCTGGTTTCCTTTGGACTTGGAATACCAGATTGACCTACTCGATAAACTCCACCACTTTCGGACCGAAGAGTTCCAAACTTCAACTTCCCCCCGATCTTTAAGCCCATATTAAGATACTTCTGGGCCGTCGCTATTTGTGCCACACAAGATTCAAATTCAGCCGTATGTTTCTTTTTAACTCTTTTGGCCTGGCTTTTCGTTATGAGAGTCCAATTGATTTTCCACATTCGAGATCACCAACTTGGTTTTAGAGATTAAAGGTTTTTGTTCATATACTACATAAAATATAACCCAAGTTGAAAGAATGTGCAAGTTTTTATTTTATTTTTGCGAATATTGCAATAACTTTTTTAAAAAAAGAGAATACCTTAACAATTAATAGTGATTGAAAAAATTCTTTGAGGCGTTAAATTTCGCCCGGACTTTTCCGTGACTCTCCCGGGGCTGGAAGGTCCCGAAGTTCCGGAGGCGGACCAGGTGACCTTGGTTCACCTGGTCCCGGATCGTCTCGATCACGGTCTCCAGGATCCGGGAGGATTCGGCCCAGGAGAGGCCGTGTTCCTTCCGGATCACTTCGGCAAGTTCGCGGTAGTTCATTCTCTCTCTACAACTTCAATCGTTTCAGTTCTTCGTCTATCCCGTTGGCTATGTCCCGGAGATTTACCGGGGGCTGTCGGAGGACCTGGTCGAGGGTCTGCTGCCAGGTCAGGGTCTCCCGGCCGACATGCTTCTGCAGGGCGGCCTCGGCGTCCTCCTGCAGTACTGTCTTCCGATCGTTGTCTCGGGTGTTGGCGGCGGCCTCCTCGATTACTTTCTGAATCAGCTCATTTATCCGTTGATTGATTGCCGCGATCGCGTCCTCGGAAGATCGGAGATCTTCCTGGTCGCTGATGTATCTTTTGATCACTGAGTTTTTGATGTAGTTAGATTGCCCGTCCATGATTCTCTCCTTGTTGTTCTGCTTTGGCTGCCAGCCTGAACCTCCGGAGAGCAAGTCTCCGGATCCGCTCGCTCAGCCGGCGCAACTCATAGGCCCTGACCAGGTCCTCCGATTTGGCGATCAGGGGGAGCATGACCTCTTCCAGCTCTCCGGTCAGCCGCTTGCTGGAGACCGCTTCGGCCTCCAGCCCGTAGAGGACCGGAGATTCGGGATCTCCCATCTCCAGGTATTTCTGGTTGTCGTATTTCCGGCTGTGGACGTCTTTGAGCCAGTCTTTGTTCTTGGCCTCCATGCTCTTGCCGGCCGGGATCCGGTAGCGGGCCAGGCGGACTTCCCTAGGGGTGAGCATATCGGGATGGATCAGGTCGAACATATGGATATTCTTGATCCCGTAGAATTTCAGATTCCGGACGAAGGCATCCCGGACAATCCAACCGCTCGGGTCATAGTCGACTATCCCGAAGAAATAAAACGATCGGCGGAGATTCACGCTCTGAGCCTTCAGTTCATCGACGAAATACTCCAGGCTGAGGACGGAAGGCTGGCCGCCCAGGGCAATGATCGATACCCGGTATTTCCCGGAGATCTCAGAGAGGAAAGATTGGTGGCCCAGCTTCTCGGAGAAGAGGACGATGTTGGCGTTGGCGCCCACCCGACGGTGGGCCTCGTTGTCGTCCCGGAAGCCAATGTCGGAGTATCGCATCAGGTCGAGGTCCCGGACCATGTGAACGAACTGGTAGACCAGTTGCTTGTACTGGTCGACGTCGTAAGCCAGAGCCCCGGCCCGGGAGAGGGTGGGTTTGATGTACATGTACCAGAAGGTCCGGATCAGTTCATTGAGCGGGGGTTTCTCGCCGTACCGGATCCGCTCCCGGACCTGCCAGATGATGTTCCGCATGAGGCGCGCCACGTTGACCGGGTACTTGGAGGCTCCCTTCTTGAAGTATTTCTGGAGCCACTCCCGGGACTGGTCATGGATCAGGTCGTCAAAATGGCGTATTCCGGCGGCCTTAAGGCGGTCTTTAAGCGATGTCTTCATTTTTAAGGGTTTGGGGCCGGACAAAGTTAAAAACGGCTTTAAAGCCATTTTACGGCCTTTAAATCCGGGTCTTTTATCAAGTAGAGCAGAAAAGAGGGACGATAGCAAATAAAAACCGTGAAGGCCGGGGAATACCCGGCCTTCACGGCATTATTTAGAGACTGCTCCACTGCCATAAAGGGTTGTTATCGCTTCGGCAGAGAGGACGCTATCATAGAGCCTAACTTCATCTATTACCCCACCATAGCCACTACTTGTATATCCCTTTGCGATTTTAACGGGATAGCTGTTTGCGGAAGGAATCTGATTCGGTCTTTATGACCCTGTTTCTTCAGCTAACATACATACTTTTTTTAATACGTATTACTACTCCCTCGGCAGACAACCTCACAATTCGTACATACCAGCCGTGTGACCGAGGTTTACGTGGCAAGCTATAATAAAGAATAATCCCAGTACATTTCTCTTGTGAATTTTCACTTAGATCCGGGTACCATATTTTTTCATCATGGCCAACATAATCAACTATTTTAAGAGTTCTTCCGTCGGCATCATATATAACACGCAAAGGGGTGCCCAATATTCCTATGACCTGTTCATAATTCGTCCCAACTTTTACCGAATTGAATTTAATTTCAGAATAATTTTCTGCGTATTCAGTACTTTGCAATATATAGAAGATAGTATCATCTAACTTTTCAAGACCCCATCTCTCAATACCAAGATTGTCCCAATAAAGCACCTCAATAATAAGGATTATTACGATTAAATACAGCAATAGCGGAATCAATTTTCGTACGGTTATTCGCATATAGTCCACCTTTGATATGGCCAATATTCTCCGCTATATGGATTAGGCCAATTCTTATAGTCCCCTTCACTTAATGTTTCTGGGCCAACTATTTTTGGTCGATATTTGCTTGTCAATTTCCATAGTGCCTTACCCAACCCATACGGATAGTATCTGGCATATACATAAAGTTGGCCATCTCTATTTATCACAGCTCTTGCATTATTTGGAATCTTTACAACAATCGGGTTAACAGTCCCCGCAGGACTATATATGCCATCAGCGTCTACAGTTTCTCCCGGTTCTGCAATACTTGGTGGCTTATGATCCACTCCTTCAGGTTTATATGGGACTGGCCTTCCAGAATTATTTGTGCATGGGGCAAATCCAATCGGATCAATTAAGTTCACGGGGGAATTTCTTGCATACCTATATAGATTTGGGCCATCCAAATAACCAAGCGGATCAGTCTGCAGAAACCTCCCAATCTCTGCCGAATACATTCTGGCCCGGTAATAATAGAGTCCCGTCTCCTCGTCAAACCTCCTCCCCGTGAAATAGTACGGATTCCCGGCAGAGGAAGCAGATATTTCACTCCAGGACGAGTTATAAATCTTAAGCTTCCCGTAGGGCGAATACCGACAATGTTCGACCACGTTCCCCTGATCGTCTGTTATCTCCGTGACTGAGCCGAGGCCGTCTCTTTGATAAAAGTATGTTTTCGCTGCTTGGGCATCATACATTGTGAGTGGTTCATCAATTCCTGGGCCATATACAAACCTATTCTCCAGCTCAAAGTCCCCGTTACGCTCTTCAATGACCTGGACACCATCATAAAGATAGTTTGCCACGGTCGTGCCATTATCCGTGATCTTTTTCGCCCTTCTTCCAAATGGATCGTAGCGATACTCAGCCAGTGTCTGCCCATCGGAGTTTCGGACGGCCCTGGTCAAACGGCTCTCCAGGTCGTAGTAATAAGTCTGGACGTCGTCATCAGCAAGATTGCCATTTTCGTCGTAAGAATACTCAATATCATCTACCCCATCGTACTGATTTAACTCATTGGGGTCATAAATCTCACTCTGTCCGGAGAATGTAACCTTAAGACGATTCCCCATGCTGTCGTAGGTAAACGTAGTATCACTGTATGCCGCGAATTGTGGTACATCAACTTCGGTTAACTGGTAGATGTCGTCGTAATCGTAGTCATGCTCTCCGGTCTGAGATTCCCAGGCCGGGCCGACTTCCATTGAGAGGCGGTTTCCTTCTACATCGTAAGTGTAGTTGAAAGTGGAGATAGCAATATCTGTCCCGGCTTTCCAGTTAGAGAGTGTGATCAGGTGGTCGGGCTTATCATTGGCATCATCGTAGGTATAACTCGTGAAGGTAACTTCCGTTCCGGCATTGAAAAGAGTCACGCCGGTTCTCCGCATGGCATCATAGTCATAGTCAGCCAGGAGTTTATCATCCGGGTCCTTGATCTGATTGAGGCGATTCAGGTCGTCATAGGTGGCGGATATTTCATAGCCGGATGGGTAAGTTAATGCCGTCCGGTTTCCCTCGGCGTCGTATTCGTACTCCACCTTATAACCTTCCCCGATATCCTTATCGGTGCAGGAGAACCACTCCACCCGACTGATTTCGTCATACTCATAGTGTAGGGCATAATAATAATTCTCTATATCGGTGAGGCGGCCCAGGTCGTCGTAATCGTAATCAACCGTGGTGATGTCCGGATAAGTCTTAATGGTGAGGCGATTAAGGCTATCGTAGTCGTATTCGATTATGCTCCCGTCTAGGAGTGTTTTCGAGGTGATATTATCAGCAGCGTCATAAGTAAATGCCTCGAAAGAGGAGTCGGGATAGATGGTCCTGGTCAGACGATTAACTGCGTCATACTCATATGATGTTATATTGGTATTAGCGTCCCGGATTGTCTCTAGGTTTTCATTCTCATCATAAGTAAACTCAGTGATATTCCCTATAGCATCGATCAATTTTTTGAGCTGAGATTTACCGTCATACTCCGGAAATCCGGCGACGTACCCGTTTCGGTCGGTGATCGATATGATCCTTTTATAATTCCGGCTGAACTCGGTGAAAGTTCCATCCGGATAGTCAACCCTAGTTAAAGGGTTACAGGCACACCCGTCAAGATATGAGTACTCAGTAGTAAAACCAAGTGCGTTAGTGATTGAACTCAACTCTCCCATTTCATCGTAATAATCCAGATCCATTGCGTTATTAAGCGGATTTGTGATGGTCTCAAGATTGCCATACGAGGTGTAAGTAAAATCGTACTCTTTTCCCAGGGCGTTGGTGTATTTCTTAAGGGAACCATCGGTGTTATATTCGTAACTTCGGGAGTAGGTGGTTCCGTCCACCTCCCAGGATATCTCCTCCACATTTCTCAAGGAAGGATCGACTCCGTAATCAAACGCAAACGTCCTCTCTACAGAGGTGCCTTTTGCCTGGGTGATTAAAGTAACATTATTATATTCATCGTAATCAAATGTGGCTTTTATACCCTGAGCGTTAATCTTGGCTGTCAGGTTGTCACGGCCATCGTATTCGTATCTTGCGGGGTTACTATATCCGTTATAAAACTCTATCAGTTTCCCGGTAGCTCCATACTTCCCGCTCCTTTCTTTGACTATGTGCCAAACTCCCCCCTTAAATTCCTCCCAGGTGATTCTGGTTATATCGGCGTCATTATTGATGTGTGCAACAGTCCGATATCCCTTGGGATCGTAAGCGATGGTACCGGTATCCTCATAACTATAAGTCCTCGTATACTGGTTTTGATCGGTCCGGGATTCAATCAGCCCATCATCGTTATAAGTATAATCCACGGTATTACCGTAGGCGTCGGACCGAGAGGTCATCCGGTGGGAGCTGTCATACTCCATCTCCACCGGGTTAGCCATGGCGGGGGCCTGGTAACTTACCAGGTCATCCCCGGAGTATTCAAAGGTGTATTCGGTTCCGTCCGGACCGGTAATCTTCTCGATTTTGGAGTCACCGGAAGGGTTATCAAAGTCGACTGTTCGTAGTCCGGAGGCATCGGTAACGGAATTGATCCCGCCGTTGGCGTAGCGATTTATCGTGATCTCATTGCCATTGGCGTCTTCGATTGACACCAGGTAGCCAGCTTCATTAAACCTGTATTGAGTACCATTCTTCAACTCCCGGATATAGTAAGGATCGGGGGTAGCTGCGGGATAATAGATGATTGTTTCATAAGACCCGGACTTGGGAAGATATTCGCGCGAGTTAGTCTCGATCTTGCTGATGTCGAAGATCTTTACGGCGCCGGTTTCCCGATGGAGTTCGATATATGGTGTGCCTTCTAATTCTCTGCCCCCTTCCGCGCCCAAAGTCCATTCCCCGACAGGAAAATTATTCACTATATGCATATCATAATTCATGCGCCAGCCATAACCAAAGGAACCGTCTTCCGCCGCCGCGTTGGAATTGTAGGTAAGATTGACAGTTAGCGGCATACATTTAGATAGACTAAGACCGGGGATGGACAGAACTGATATCCTGAAAAAGAGATTTCCCGTAGGCTCAATTATATGATTACCTCCCCCTCCTCCACTGCCGCCACAGCCAGCCCCGGCTCCAGCACCACCACCTCCTCCACCGCCATCATCGGGACAACAAGGATCACACCCGGGGCCCGGGACGGTCCAGCAAGCAAATATAAGATTGGGGAGGTTGAGCGTCAGGATTAAAAATGACGCGAAGATGCAGTTGAATTTTGTTGCTCTGGAATTGAGAAAAATGGTCATGATGGACCTCCAGTAAAGTTGAATTATTGATAAGTTGGTGTTTTCTATATTTTAAAACACAACATCCAAATAAATTACAAATTACAATGACCGAAAGCCGTGCGTTGGCCATACTCAGGCTAAAGCCTGCGGCTACCAAGCCGGGGCATGACTCTCACCTGAAGCCAGAACTTCTAAAAGTCATGCACTACGAGCTGCATTCGATCGGACTTTAAAAGCCTTCCCACAGGGTAAGTAATCAATAATCGGTATTCACCGAGGTCAACGACCTCGGCTACAGTCCTTTCGCATAATCCCGATTGATATTTGATCTATTCCCAGCGATGGAGGGAGATTTCGTTAGAGTATCTGGCTTTCTCTCCCCACTGATTCCAATCCTCGATAGTTATTGCTCTGATTGTGTAGGTATAGGTTCCATCATTATCTGTTCCACCGTTCCAGGTGGCTTTGTAGGAATAATAGGGCTGGTTCCGGGATGGAATGGAACTTACCGTGGGCCAGGCTATCCATTCTTCATTCTGATTCGCGATCGACATGGAGACTTCCGCTTCCCGGATCAGGTTGAAATAGATGGTCTGGACCTGCATCTCGGTATCAGAAGAGTCGGGATTAAAATAACTTCTCGGGGTATTCTCCGCCCCGAAGATGAAAAGTTTCGGCCGGGCGATTACCACGTTGCCGAAGATGTCTTCCGCCTCAACATCCGCTGTAACCTTCAGAAACGGTTTTATAAACAATCCGTATCCATCGCGCCCGTCCCAAAGGATATTGTTATCCTCTCCATTCAGCGGGTAAGGATATGTAACGTCGTCGATAAGTTCTCGCATCTCTTCATATCCTCCGCCGGGCTCCGTCTGGGCGTTCAGGGTAACCGTGATAAACGCGGGCTTACTCTGGTAGAAGGAATAGATCGTCGGTTGGTGACTGTTATGATAGAAGTTATCCGGATCGAAACCGTGAGAAAGAGTAGTCATCATGGTATCGTTGGAGCTGCAGACTGAAGTGGCACTGGTAGTGTCGGTAGCCCAGAGGACTATTCGGCAACAGTTGCTGGATACGGTCTGACCGTTATAGGTACCGTCCCAAACTGCTGTGTGGGCGGAGAATTGAATGGGATCCATATTCTCTGTTTTTGACTCATCGTCCACCAGTGTGACCAGATAATAGGTCGCGTCGTAGCAATCTTCGGAGGGGATATTACCGGGGGTGTTATAGACCTTGATGGTGACATCACAGTCCCGGTCCAGGCGATAATAGACGGTGCATTCCTCCATTCCGGGATTAATCAGGGTAGGTTCGATTGAGATACCGGGCCGGGTCTTCCAGCCGGCTTCCGTCTCATATTTATAAAATATAAAATGGGCGGAACTCTCTTCTCCCGGTGTCCCCCCCTCCGCCATCGAGTACATCCAGTTATCCCCGTCATCGTCGCCTTCGGGATCAATCTTCTCCAGGGTATGATTGTTAGGGCCTGTGACATTGGACGCGCCCCAGTTGGCGGAGTAGTTTACTTCTTCCATTATCAGGCCAGTATCATCTTTCAGGATCAATTGATCGGTGAAGACTCCCAGGGGATTACTGAAGATGATCGATCCCCCGTAGGTATAACGAGTAAAGGAGCCGGCAGGGCCGTCGTCTGTCTTGCAAAGGACCTGGTATTCACCGGGGGTGATGGAGGAACCGGCCGGAAAGGTGTACGTCCCCTCAAGATCGGTAAACTTCCAACCGGCCAGGTCCACCGTTCGGGAAGAACTGACATTATGGAACTCGGCCCACTCCAGGACACTCTCATCCGGGAGTTCGCCGGGCGGATCATACATGACTTCGGTAAATCGGATTACGGAATCGGAGCTGGTCACCACTTCCACTTCATAGGGATAGGACTGGGGGTTGAAGGCGGGCGAGGTGGCCAGGTTATAGGACCAGTCCCGGGTGCTGATATAATACTCCACACCGTCGGTGGTTACTTCCGAGGCCGGGATAGCTCCATTATACTCACCGAAAAAAGCTCCCAGCGCCGTCGATTCAAAGGAAGTCTCACCGGTCTTGCGATAATATACAGTCGGCTCCTTAGCAGAATACATGTCAGGGTCGTTGGGATCATAGATATCACAATGGATATAGATTGGTCGATCAGCCAGAGCCTGATCGACCGGGGTGTGAACGATAACCGGCGGCAAGGTATCGGGATCTCCTGCTTCACCGGGGGTGCCGTCTTTCTCCTGGCTCTCCGCCCAGTTGGAACGATCTTCGGGGAGAATATCCTCGGGAATACCCTCGGACATGATCTCATTAATAATGATGTCATTGGTCTCTGGAGAAGAATGATCGGCAAGAGATGCAGTTAGGAACATTAGAATAACGAATAAGATTAGCTTTTTCATGGAAACCTCCTTGATTAAATTCCAAAGTAATATATTCGAAT
>JAVCDH010000021.1 GCA_030765805.1 Candidatus Euphemobacter frigidus | reverse complement strand
ACTGATTTTTCAATTCGTTTTATGATTTAATGAAAATAAGGAGAATTAAACGCAAAGCAAAGTTGCTGTAGATACCCGCCATTAGATCATCCAGCATCACCCCCCAACCGCCGGGGAGCTTTTCTAACCAACCAACGGGAAATGGCTTGACAATATCAAACAACCGATTCAAAACAAATCCACCGGCCAGGATTAATGGAGTAGCAGGGAGAAAGAAAAAGGTAATGAAGATGCTGAACGCTTCATCGATAACGATCCGGGGATGGTCCTTCTCTCGCCATTCCTTCTCCCCCCGGGTCGATAGATAAACCCCGATCAGAAAAAAAAGGGCGAGAAAAATAAGATAACCGAGCCGAAGTTCATCACCGGACTCCGGAACAAAGCCGGAAACACAGAACCGGAGGAGGAGATAAAGCGTCAGCCCCCCCGCGGCCCCCAGCGTCCCCGGAGCCACCGGGAAATATCCCAGATAGAAGAAACTGGCCAGAAGCCTGACCAGCCAACCACCCTGATATTTTCTGCCTATCTTCATTATAGAACTTACACTCTCCCCCCCCCTTTGCGTTTTTCGTCGTCGAGTGGTCGATTGAACAGCACCCGCGCGTTCTTGATCAGATAATAACAACCTGAGCTCAGAGTAAAGGCCGCGGTAATTCCGACCAGGATGAGTACCAGCGGCCGGTAATCCGGCATGTTGACACGCGAGTCATAATATAAGCACAGATAGACCAGGACTACACTGACCGTAATCACCTGGGATACCGTCTTATGCTTTCCCCAGCGGCCGGCCGGGATAATCTTGCCTTGACAGGCCGCTACCAGCCGCAAACCGGTGATGGCAAATTCCCGGCTGACAATTATTATCACCAGCCAGGCCGGGAGGCGGATCTCTTTTAAGCCTATAAAGATGATGAAGGCCGAGGTGATAAGGATCTTGTCCGCCAGCGGGTCCAGGAGTTTTCCAATGTTGGTCACCTCGCCCCGGGACCGAGCCAGCACCCCGTCGATATAGTCGGTGAACATTGCCAGCAAGAACAAGATCAGAGCCAGGGTATAGTTCCCGGTGAAGGAGACTGAAAGCAATACAACAAAAACCGGCGTGGCCAGCAGTCTCACTATCGTCAACTTGGTCGGCAGATTCATCTTATAATAAATTGGCTCACTTTAGTCACTTTAGTCACCCTCCTTCGCTATTACATAGCTACGGCGGGTAAACTTTAGCTCACTTTAGTCACTTTAGTTCACTTCTTTATCTTTATCCCATAGAGATCATAAGCGGAGGAGTCGGTAATTCTGACAGTCACCATATCGCCGGGCCGGAGTTCTTCTCCTTCAATCACAACGATTCCATCGATCTCCGGCGCCTGGAAAGCGGCATGACCAATCATCAGTGGTGATCCCGGTTCGGGATATCGGCCATCCACTAAAACGGTGATCGACTCTCCTCGCCAGGCTTGCCCGTACTCGGTGGAGATGGCCTGCTGGATCTTCATCAGACGCCCCCTCCGTCGGCGGGCGACGGCCCCGTCGACCCGCGAGCCGTACCGGCCGGCAACGGTTCCCGCTTCCGGGGAATAAGAAAAAACCCCGAGATAAGCGAACCGCTCCCGGCGGACAAAATCAATCAGTTCCGAAAACTCATCTTCGCCCTCTCCCGGAAAACCTACCATCAAGGTCGTCCTCAGGCTTATTCCCTCAACGACTTCCCGGGCCTCGCTCAGAAGCGCCTCGATTCCGGCCCGGTTGATCTTCCGGCCCATCCTCTTGAGGATAGCATCGTTAATATGCTGCAATGGGATATCCAAGTAAGGACATATCTTATCGCAAGAGGCCATGGTTTGCAAGAGGCTCCTTTCGATATGAACCGGATGTGCATAGAGAACCCTTATCCACCGCAACCCGGGAATTTCATTCAAGGCCTCGAGCAGTAGAGAGAGATCGGCACCGGTGGAACTCCGGTGGCCGTAGTATGCCGTGTCCTGAGCAATCAGGATAATCTCCCGCACCCCCTGCGCGACCAGCCGACGGGCCTCTGAAAGAATCATGGGGAGAGATCGCTCCTGATAAGTACCTCTCAGGCCGGGGATCAGGCAATAGGTACAGCGATTATCACAGCCATCGGCGATCCGGAGATAGGCCAGATGAGAGGGAGTTGAGATCAACCGCGGAAAGACACGTTGAAATGGAAACCGGGGACGTTGTCGGACCAGGAGTCGCCGCTGCCGGCCGCCTTCCGGTTCCCTTTCTTCCAGAGCATCGGGAAGTGCGCCATACTCCCCCACCCCGAGGAGAAGGTCGGCGGCCGGGATGAGTTCGGCCGCCTTCTCTCCATAGTATTGGACCAGGCAGCCGGAGACGATCAGTTTCACCCCCCGCCGGCGCTTGAGGGCCCAGGCCCATTCAATTGCCTGGAATGCTTCCCGGCGGGCGGATTCAAGGAAGGCGCAGGTATTGATGATGATAATATCAGCCCGGTCCGGAGAGGTGGTGACCCGGTAACGATTCTGGGGGAGGAGCCCCAACATTATCTCCGAATCCACCAGATTCTTGGGGCACCCCAGACTGATCAGGGCTACCCGGAGGAGCTTCGAGCGTGAAGAGGATGACATATAAGTGACTAAAGTGAACTAAAGTGACTAAAGTGAACTAAAGTGACTAAAGTGAACTAAAGTGACTAAAGTGAACTAAAGTGACTAAAGTGACTAAAGTGAACTAAAGTGAGCTAAAGTGACTGAAGTGATAAAGTGACTGAAGTAAACTAAAGTTTACCCGCCGTAGCTATGTAATAGCGAAGGAGGGTGCCTGATCGGTCAGTTTATTTCACTTCCAAATTTTCCAGGCTGATCCGCTCTATCGTCTCCGGCTGGTAAGGATTATCTACCCTGGAGAAATGAACCGAAACGGTGCTTACTTTCCTACTCCCCCCGATCAGTCGGATTACTCCCCAGATAATCAGAAATATAATAATCGCCGCGAAGATTCCACCGAGCGCACTCTTCCATTTTATTCCGGGGAGAAAAGGTAGAGATGGGGGTGATTGGAGATTTGAAAATACCACCTGGGCATCAGGCAGTTCATAGCTCTCCTCATAAAGCCGGCTCAGCAATATGTAATCGAGAGTAAGGTAGTGGGCATAGATCTTTAAGAACCCTTTTACATACGCGCGGGGAGGGAGATCTACGTAATCCTCCGCCTCCAGGGCGCGGAGATATGCGACCTTAATCTTGGTCGCACTCGACGCATCCTCCAGGGTAACTCCCTTCTTCTCCCTGGCTTCCTGTATTTTTTCGCCTAAATAACCCATCTCTTTAGCTCACTTTAACTCACTTCTTCCTCCTCTTTCTCCACAGTTCCGTCTCCGGCATAGGTATCGATCAGAATCTCCCGGGCCTTGGTGCCCCGGTATGGTCCGACAATCCCCCGATCTTCAAGTTCATCCATGATCCGGGCTGCCCGGGAATATCCGATCTTCAACTTCCTCTGAAGCATACTGACGGATGCCTGATCGGTCTGCCGGATGACCTCGATCGCCGATTCGAGGAAGATATCCTCCCCTCCCCCGGACTCGATCGCTTCCCCGGGACCGCTCTTCTTCTGGAACATATCCTTCTCAAATATCGGTTCTCTCTGCCGGTTTACAAAGGCCACCACATTGTTTATCTCGTGCTCATGGCAGATTGTGCCCTGGGCCCGGATCAACTGGTCGGTGGCGGGAGGGAGAAAGAGAAGATCGCCGTTGCCGAGAAGCTTATCAGCGCCGCCGGCATCCAGTACCGTGCGCGAGTCCACTTTGGCCGCGACTTTAAAGGAGATCCGACTCGGGAGATTCGCCTTGATAATGCCGGTGATGACATCGACCGACGGCCGTTGAGTCGCCAGGATCAGGTGTATCCCTACCGCCCGGGAGAGGTGCGCGAGTCGGGCGATGGAGCTCTCGATCTCTTTCGAGGCCACCAGCATCAGGTCGGCCAGTTCATCGATTAAGAGGATGATATAGGGCATCGTCTCGGGGAGATCATCACCGGCCTTGCTCTCACTGCCGGCGGATGGTCGTCTCCGCGCGTTATACCCCTGAATATTCCGAACTCCGGCCCGAGCGCAGAATTCGTACCGATCTTCCATCTCCTTGATCACCCAGGCCAGAGCCATGGAGACCTTGGCCGCGTCGGTGATGACCGGGCAGAGCAGATGAGGGAGGTGATGAAAGGGCGCCATCTCAACTTTCTTGGGATCGACCAGGATCAGCTTCAGTTCATCGGGAGTGCGGGAGTAAAGCAAACTGATGATGATCGAGTTGATGCAGACCGTCTTGCCGGAGCCGGTAGCTCCCGCAATAAGGAGATGGGGCATCAGGGTCAGGTCGGTGATGATCGGGTGGCCCGAGATATCTTTCCCGATGGATATGGGCAGGATAAAACGGCGCTTTTTAAACTCGGCGGACTCGATCATCTCCCGCATGTAAACGAGAGTGGTGCTGGTGTTCGGGACCTCGATCCCGATCGCCGCCTTACCCGGAATCGGAGCCAGAATCCGGACCGATTTTGCTTTCATGGTCAGGGCAATATCGTTATCGAGCGCCTTTACCCTCCCCACTTTGACGCCGGGGGCGATCTGGAGCTCATATCTGGTAATCGCCGGCCCCCGTTCGAGACCCACAACTCGCGATTCTATTCCGAAGTCAAGGAGGGTGCTCTCCAGAACTTCGGATTCATCAAATGTTTTATTCTTGATCTCCCGTTGCGCTAAGGGGGGAGGAACATCCAGCAGGTCGGCGGGGGGAAGCTGGTAAGGCGCGGAGGGAAGACCAGCCACCGCCGGATGTGAAGCCGGACGTGGTATCGCGTCCGAGGGGACAGAGAGAGGATGTAGTTTCTTTTCTTTGAGAGCTTTCTCCGTTCGCCGGCGAACTTCCGCTTCCTCTTGCCGTTCGATCTTTTCCCGCCGGCGCCGGGCGTCTTTTTCCATACGTTCCAGCTCCTTCTCCCGGCGCCGCTTCTCCTTCTCCTTCTCATTTTCTTTCTCGGCTTGCCGTAACTCCTGATCCCGCTTCTTGAGCAGGGCCGCCTTTTCCAGTTCCCACTGGCGTTTTCTGCTCCGGTCGGAGACCGGAGATTCCTTCCCTTCCCGGCTCCGCGGGGAGAGGAAAGGCTCGGCGCCCACCGGCTCTTTTTTGGACCGGGGTCGGCGGATCATGAGAACGGAGAAGAATCGGCGAACCGAGATAAAAAGGAAGATCAGCGGTTTCATCTCGGTGAGAAGAGCGATCGACACCAGAAGAACCGTCATCAAGATCAGACGAGTGCCGAAGTCCCCCAAATACTCAAGCAGCCCGGAACTGACCACCCCCCCCCACCATCCTCCGAGAGTCATCTTCTCCAGCTGCGGTCCCAGTAAACGCGGGGCAAAGGTGGTCTGCAAACTCAGAAGCGGGGCGAGGCTCGCGACAATCAGAAGTTCATAGAAACCGCGGAGCCACACCGGCCGGGGAGGAGACGGGTGAGGAACCAGCCGGTTGATTCCCTCCGCCGTGATGAGGAGAGGAATGGCCAACGCCGACGCCCCGACTACCAGGAAGAGATAGAGGGCAAGTTCTGCCCCGACCCGGCCGCTATAATTTAATATCATCCCGGTCCGTCCCGCGTTACCGGCATCGCCGGGATGGTACGAGAGCAGGCTGACGGCAATGAATATCCCGATCGCTATCAGAACCAGTCCCAGCGCCGGAGAAAGGTTCTTCTCCGTTGTCATGGGCTTAACCTAAATAAATTAGCTCACTTCGTTTTGATCTGTTTGTGGCTCAACTTAATTCTACCCAGATTGTCGACGGCGATCACCTTAACATCTACCTCGTCGCCCTCTTTCATAATATCCTCCACCTGCTTGACCCGGTAATCGGCCATTTCGGATATATGACAGAGTCCGTCTTTACCGGGAAGGATCTCGACAAAAGCCCCAAACTGCTTGACGGTCTTAACGGTACCCCGGTAGATCTTGCCGACTTCTACCTCCGCTACCATCAATTCGATATTCTCCTTGGCCTTCTGCGCGGCGTCCAGATCCGGCGAAGCGATGGCGATAAAACCATCATCCTCGATATCTATCTTCACGCCGGTCTTCTCCAGAGCCTTGATATTCTTTCCTTTGGGCCCTATGACCAGTCCTATCTTGTCCGGATCTATCTGAAGCGAGAGAATCTTGGGAGCGTACTGAGAAATCTCCGGCCGGGGAGAAGACTGGACTTCGTTCATCTTCTCCAGAATATAGAGGCGGGCTTTCCGGGCTTTCTCCAGGGCGTCTTTCATAATCTCCTCGGAGATGCCGGCTATCTTGATATCCATCTGGAGCCCGGTCACCCCGTCTTTCGTCCCGGCCAGCTTGAAGTCCATATCGCCGAGAGCGTCTTCGGAGCCGAGGATATCGGTCAGAATAACGGTCCGGTCACCCTCTTTAAGTAAGCCCATAGCGATCCCGGCCACCGCGCTCTTGATCGGGACCCCGGCATCCATCAGGGCCAAACTCCCGCCGCTGACGGAGGCCATCGAGGATGACCCGTTGGAGGAGAGAATATCGGCGACCACCCGGATGGTATAAGGGAACTCATCCTCGGTGGGAAGCACCGGCAGAAGCGATCGCTCCGCTAGGGCTCCGTGACCGATCTCCCTCCTCTTCGGCCCGCGGCTCGGGCGGGCCTCTCCGGTGCAGAAAGAAGGAAAGTTATAATGGAGCATGAACCTCTTTTTCTTCTCTTCCTCCAGGCCGTCGATCCGCTGCCGGTCCGAGACGGTCCCCAGCGTGGTGAGAACCAGGGCCTGGGTCTCGCCGCGGTTGAAGACGGCGGAACCGTGGGTGCGCGGCAACACCCCCACCCGGCAACTGATGGGGCGGACCTCATCCTGACCGCGTCCGTCGGACCGTCTTCCATCTTCTATAATCATCCGGCGACTGTATTTCTTGACCACCGCCTTAAAAGCGGCGCTGAACGCCCAACCTTCCAGTTCGGCGTCCTCATTCAGAAGTTCCTCCCGGATATTCTCCTTGATGGCCGAGACCGCCTGGTTCCGATCCTTCTTCCCCTCGATCGACAACGCCCGGGAAAGCTCCGAAGCGGCGAGGTCGTCCACTCTGTGAATCAATTCTTCCGAAGGTAACTGGAGATCAAACTCCCGGGGTTCGGGAGAGACTTTTTCCCGCAATTCATTCTGGAGGTCGATGATCGGCCCCAGCGCGCGCTGTCCGGTCCGAATCGCCTGAAGAATAAGATCCTCGCTCAGGCTATCGGCACACCCCTCAACCATGTTCACCGATGTCTTCGTTCCCACCATGACCAGATCCATCCGGCTGTTCTCCAACTGGGAGATAGTCGGATTAATAACAAACTTATCATCGATCAGTCCGATCCGCACCGCGCCGATCGGTCCGGCAAACGGAATTCCCGACACCATCAACGCCGCTGAAGCCCCGTTGATGCAGAGGATATCGGGATCGTTCTCGCCATCCGCCGACAGGACCCAGCCCACAATCTGAATATCGTTTCTCATCCCATCGGGGAAGAGAGGCCGCAGCGGACGATCGGTCAGGCGGCAGGTCAATATCTCCTTCTCGGTCGGACGGCCTTCCCTCTTGAAAAAACCTCCGGGAATCTTTCCCGCCGCCGATGTCTTCTCCCGATAATCAACCGTCAGAGGGAGAAAATCGGTTCCCTCCCGGGAACTCTCAGCCGCCACCGCCGTTACCAGGACCACGGTTCCTTCACAGGAAATGGTAACCGCGCCATCGGCTTGACACGCCAACGCCCCGGTCGCGATCTCCAGAGTCTTCTCCCCTAATTGACAACTTAAACTAACTTCCATAATCATCTATCTCCTTATGAACTTAACCCCGCCGTTGGCGGGGGACTTTTTCAGACAGGATTAACAAGGATTTTTTTATTTTATCCTGTTTTATCCTGTAAATCCTGTCAAAAAATACAATTTCCTATGCGATTAAATTATTTTCTCAGATGTAATTTTTCCACTACTTCGCGGTATTTTTCCGGCTTGGTTCTCTTCAGATACCGGAGATGTTTCTGTCGTTGGCTTACCATGATCAGAAGGCTCCGCTTGGAACGAAAATCCTTATGATGCGCCTTCATATGCTCCGTCAGGAGGTTGATCTGGTCGGTCAGAATCGCAATCTGAACACCGGAAGAACCGGTATCCCGGCCATGATAGCCGAGAGAGTCGATAATTTCCTCCCTCTTCGTCTTCTCACCACTCATATATTTTACTCCTTTTTATTTTATTCATCCGCCGGACCCGCTCCTCATCCTTTCTGATTTGACGAGAGAGAGCCCCCGCGTTGGGAAATGTTATATCTTCTCTTAATCTTTTTTTCAAGTAGACTTTTATCCTTCTCCCGCCCAGAGCCCTTATCCAGTCAAAGATATACGCCTCCGCTATCACTTCCGGCCGGCGGTCGGACGGGAAAGTGGGGTGGCTCCCTACATATAGCATCCCCGGACGGTCAATGGCGCCCACCCGGATCCGGGCCGCGTAAACTCCGGGGGCCGGGAGAAGTTGTTCGGGATGAAAGTTGGCGGTAGGATAGCCCAGTGTCTTTCCCCGGCCATGACCCCGGATAACCCTTCCGGTCAGACAGTATTCATGACCGAGCAATTCAGTGGCCCGAGCCATATCACCGTCCCGAACATATTTTCGGATGACCGAACTGCGAACCTCCCGGCCATCGACACGGACAATCGGAACTTCCCGGACCCGGAAACCGAACTCCCGTCCCAGTTTTTCGAGCTGGGCAACAGTACCCCGCCGGTCTTTACCGAAGTGAAAACCCGCCCCAATACATATCCCTTCGATTCCGAGCCGGCCCAAAAGCTGCTGAACAACAAAATCACGCGGCGGCTGTCCGGCAAAAGATTTATTAAAATCACACAACCAGCAGACGGCAATCCCGGCTTCACGAAAATAATTCAGCCTCTGCCGGACGGTAGTTAGAAGCTTCCCGGGCTCCCGGGGTTCCGTCAGACGGGTATGGCCGCGAAATGTAATAATCCCCGGCGTCCCTTTCGGACCGGCCATTCTCTTGATATCTTCAATAATACGACGGTGCCCCCGATGGAACCCGTCAAAATTCCCGATCCCCACTACCAGATGAGGAAAGAATCGTCTGAAGCCGGTGCAGATCTTCATCTTAGTTTTTGCTTTGTAAAAACTTTAATCGGGATGATCCGGGAAGCCAGCTCTTCCCGTGACCCCGCCAATAACTTGCTCAATGGATAGGCGTCCGCGAGTCGGAATGGACCAACCGCGGTTCGTCTCAATGCCGTAAGACACGCCCCGTATCCCAGAATTCGCCCCAGATCGTGACTCAAGGCACGGATATAGGTTCCTTTCGAACACCGGATCTTAATCTTGAGATATAGACCTGATAGATCAAGCATGGTCAACTCGCTGATTATCACTGTGCGGGGAGAGCGCGGAACTTCTTCTCCCCTCCGGGCAATCGCGTAGAGGCGTTCACCGCGATACTTGAGAGCGGAGATCATCGGCGGCACCTGCCGGATCTCACCCCGGAAACGCTCCAGGACTTCTTCAATCGCCTCCCAGCCCGGGCTGATCTTATCAACCTTCCGCGTCACCCGGCCGGTTATATCCTGGGAATCCGTCTCGGTACCCATCAATATGGTGGCAAGATACTCTTTATCCCCCCCCAGCAAGGCGAAAGCCTGCTTCGTTCCCCGGTTGATCAGGACGACCAATAACCCGGTGGCCATCGGATCGAGACTTCCCCCGTGGCCCGCTTTCCGGAGAGAGAACCGTTTCTTTAAACGGTCCACAACTCGAAACGAAGTTATGCCGGAGGGTTTATCGACCAGGAGAATGCCGTCAGGGAGAGTCATTGTTTAAATTTGCGGGTAGAGGTTCGGCCGCCGGCCCGGCCAGGTATTCTTCCACTACCTCCAGCACAAGAGAAATAACCTGATCCAGCTTTCCCTCAATTTCGGCCCCGGCGGCGGCGGGATGCCCTCCCCCGCCAAACCGGGAAGCGATGGCATTGACATCGATAACTTCCGGCTCTTTGGAGCGGAAAGAGACCTTCACGCCGCCTTTTAATTCGGTGAAGAGCAGCGCGACCCGGGTCGTGACG